>JALHTN010000090.1 GCA_022865865.1 Anaerolineales bacterium | reverse complement strand
GGCAGCGTCCGCAGGGCATTACTCGAGCATGAAGGTGGAAGCGGTCGGCTGTCGACGGTAGCTTTCGGTGGGGGCGTTGCCGCCTCAATCGCGATAGGTATCTCGTTTATTGCTATCTTTGCTGCCGGTCTGCGCGCCGGCACCCCAGGTGGGATCACGCCAGTAGGGGCAATCAAAATGTTTGATTTTTGGTCACAGCTCACGGGTCAATTGTTTTCGATCTTTATGGCAATATTTATTGGCGCCACAGCAGTTGTTTCACTGCGAACCGGGTTATTCCCGACCTGGTTCGGTTGGGTGAGCGTCCTGGTTGCTGTCGGTCTTCTCACCCCCTTCGCATACGCTGTGCTTGCCTTCGCACTTGTATGGTTGCTCGTGGTGAGCATCTGGTTGTACTTCAAGGGCGCTCCAGCGGAGGAGCCATCCGTGGTCGTCGAACCTATTTGAGAGGGGTTTAGAATTGGGTAGGGGAGCTTCAGTCGCATATTGTGACAATGGACTGGGGCTCTCAATTCGATTTGATTTATTTTCTTCCAGTTAAGGTTATTAATTCCCGCACGTTCTGGGAATTCTTCCCGTTCGAATTGGGTATCCCGCCTCATGACAATTTGCATCTTAGAGAGGTAGGATCAGATACCCTGGTCAAGATATGTATATGCTTATAACGTGATATTTTTTGCACCCTGAAGGAGTCTCAAGGATTTATGAATAAATGGTTATATGAATTGTTTTACAGCATTCCATTCATATCCATATCTTGGATTTTCGGCTCCCCTCATGAGCGGAAAGAATATGTCCAGCTAGTTGAAAATGGGAGCCTCACGGTGGGTCGTGCGATTGACCTTGGCTGTGGTGAGGGCAGCAACGCCATTTACCTTTCACAGAAAGGCTTCGATGTAACGGGAGTGGATTACTCACCCACTGCGATTAAGAGGGCAACCACCAACGCAAAGGCCGCAGATGTGGAGGTCACTTTTGTCGAGGATGATCTCACCCATCTCCGGCATGTCAACGGGACTTTTGACTTACTGGTGGACTTCGGCGCAATTAACGATTTAAATTCAGGGGATCGCGACTTGTACCTGAAAAACGTGTTGCCGCTGACTCATCCCGGCTGCCACTTTATCTTGATGTGCTTTACAAATAGTCTTCCACCCGATGAAATTGAAGGACGTTTCGTTGATCACTTCAATATCGAAAACCTCACCAGGCGATCAGAACGTGTAACCCCACGCGCAATAGATTTTTATTTTATGACCAGCAAATAATCAGATTTACTTATTCCAATCCTGTTTGAACCGGGATTTATTCCTGGTGAATTTAGGGCAGCTGCCCCATGACAATTATCCTCATGGGCGAGTAGGATAAGGTCTACCAGTATATCCAAATACTCAGACAACCACATATTTAGGAGAAACCTCATGAATAGTTCTCGATTGGAACGGCTGGCCCCGCTGACAGGTCTCGTCTCAGTTGTATTGTTAATAATTGGAGCAGTGGTGATCAGCAACTATGATTATATGCCCCCGGCTGAAAAAGTGGCTAATTTCCTCAATGGCGATCCCACCAGGGTCAGCACAGGCGCGTACATCGCCTCTATTTCAGCATTCTTCTTTATCTGGTTCGCGGGCAGCGTTCGCAGTGCGTTGATCAAACAAGAAGGCGGCACAGGGCGTTTATCGACGGTAGCTTTCGGAGGGGGAGTTGCCGCTGCGGCAGCCATGGGAATCTCGTTCACGGCGGTCATTTCCGCGGGTCTGCGCGCTGGTGCTCCAGGCGGGATCTCCCCCATAGGCGCAGAAACCATGTTTGACTTTTGGGGGCAGATTATGGGACAAATGTTGGCGATCTGTCTCGCCGTCCTTATTGGAGCAACTGCAGTTGTTTCGCTGCGCACTGGATTTTTTCCAGCCTGGTTTGGTTGGGTGAGCGGGCTGGTTGCATTTGGACTGCTCACACCCTTTGCTTACTTTATCCTTGCCTTTGCAGTTGTATGGTTGCTCGTGGTGAGTATCTGGTTGTATATTCGGGGCGCGTCCAAAGGGGAGCCGTCCGCTGTCGTTGAATCCATCTGAGGGTGGAAAGGATCCAGAATGGGAGCTTCGGTCGGCTTCATGATACTTGACTGGAGCACCTTTCTTGGTAAAGCAATCCTTTGATAAATTCAGGCTTCTCAGCCCTCAACGCCAAATATTATTCTGCAAAGCTGCTCACAGTTTTAGATAGTCTCAAATATCTTCAAAATCGATAGCAATACAGTTGGAAGGAGACAACAATGGTCAAAGATCATATCCAAAGGGGAGATTATACCTACAAGATTGCTCCAAGGTTGGTTTTTTCTGCTATACGCGTTAGTGATCCAATAATTGGGGCTTTCTTACTGCTCTTCTTTGTCGAACAATTCAGCAAGTTGTCTGATGTATTTCAAAATGGTCCTGCTGTAATATTTTTGGCTTGCTTGCTTCTTGCCGCACTCAAACAGGTGTTCTGGGCATGGATTCTTTCCCGCGAGCGTTTTACCTGGTTTATGGCATTGTTTCCCTGGAATAATATACTGGATTGGTTGTGGATTTACTTCCTCAGCCAAGCCCTCAACAACAACCAACAACTTTATCCATGGATATATATCGGTGCCTTACTTTTTGTCATTGGGGCCTCGCTTGAGTTCATTAGTGATTTCCAACTCTACCTCTTCAAACGGGATACAAATAATGCGGGTAAACTCTACACTGATGGTTTGTTTTCTATAGTAATCCACCCAAACTACACCGGGTACATAATATGGCGATCAGCGCTTCCCTTGATGACGGGTTATCTCTGGTTAGCTGGGATATCATTTCTTATTCATATCGTCCAGTTCTACTTCCATGCTCACCCCCCATTTCAAAAGTACATGAGTAAAAAATACGGCCAGGCATGGGAAAGTTATTTTTCCAGCCACAAAAAAATATTCCCGGGAATACTCTGACTCATAAATCATTCCAGAAGACCAAGCAGGGACCAGTTGTTATTGGCGTTGGTTTCCTGCCGGGTATTTATTAATAAAATAATAAATTGATTTAGGGGGAAGTCAGCTCAAACTATTACCAAAAACAAAAGCAAGCGGAAGAATCTGAATGATCTCATTCCCGACCATCCCAGGAATTCTTCCCAGTTAAATCGGGTCTCCTGCCTCATGACAATTTACTACTCCGCCTTTACGATAAGGCTAAGAAATTATCAAGAAAGAGGAGACGATGCGCAAAGTTCTGAAGTGGATTGGAATTATCCTGGGAGCCTTGGTCGGACTGCTTCTGCTTGCAGTCGCAGTAGTGTACGTCATCTCCTCAATTCGCTTCAACCGTACCTATGACATCCAGTTTGAAGCAGTCGTGATTCCCACCGATGAAGCCTCGATTGAGTATGGTGAGCGCGTCGCAGCTATCCGCAGCTGTATGGCCTGCCACGGGGATGACCTCGCAGGCCAGATCGAGTTCGAAGATCCGACTGTGGGTCGCATCGCCAACGCCAACCTGACCTCTGGTGAGGGCGGGATTGGCGCCGCCTACCGCGATGAAGATTGGGTGCGTGCCATCCGTCATGGATTAACTCCGGATGGTAAACCCATACTGATCATGCCAGCTCACACCATGTTCCCGATGAGCGATGAAGACCTGGGTGCGGTGATCGCCTATGTGAAGAGCATACCACCGGTGAACAAGGAACGGCTTCCTGAATCCCTCAGTTTGTTACCACGCTTGATGTTTGTTGCTGGTCAAATGGATTTTCTCGTTCCAGCCGAATTGATTGATCACGATAGCCCTCGCCCAGCAGCACCCGCGCGCAGTGCAACTGCGGAATACGGTGAATATCTGGCTGGATTATGCACCCTCTGCCATGGACCGGGCTTCTCAGGTGGTCCCTCCCAGGTACGCCACCCAGCGATCCCCCAGCCTCCAACCTCACTCCCGCCGGGAGATTCCAGAACTGGACTCTGGAGCAATTCATCACCGCCATGCGCACCGGCGCAACCCCCGGTGGTCCCCAGCTGCGCGACGAATTCATGCCCTATCCCGTCTTCGTTGATATGACCGATGATGAGCTGGATGCCATCTGGCTTTACCTGCTGTCACTGCCGCCGACAGAGTACGGCAACCGTTGATCGCTTAGCGACGTGGACGTATTCTTTGTATGCAGGATGTACTCTAGAGTCCGGCGGAGTGAGCGCTGAGTTGCGCTGATTGTGAATGTCGAGTAGATGCATGGCGATCGTCCGCAATTCCGATAACTGCCTGATTTACATTAAAGGAGGTTTCAAATGGATACACACCGTTTATCCGCTATTTTGTTGATTGCCGGCTTTGCAGTCTTGATGGTGGCAAGTCTGTTTGGCCCTCAGGGGATATACCAGACAGCGGACCCAGCCGAGCGGGTACAGATCATTGAGGAAGATTTGAATGGTTGGAATATCACTCAGTCATTGACTGGCCTCGCTATATTGCTCACCGCCGTCGGCTTTGCGGTGCTCGCCTCACGATTGCGCACGATGGGGAATGCCTGGGTTCCTATTCTGGGTGCAGCCGCCTTGGTTGTCGGTGCAATTTCTGGTGCG
>JALHTN010000641.1 GCA_022865865.1 Anaerolineales bacterium | reverse complement strand
TTTCTCTTGCATCGGTCAATGGTTAATCATCGAATTCATCCCCAAAAGTGATCCCCAAGTTAAAAAACTACTTCAAGTACGCGAGGACATCTTTACTGATTACAATCAAGAAAGTTTCCTCGATGAATTCAGTGGTAAATTCGATCTCCTGGCGACGGAACCAATCAAAGACAGCCAGCGAACCCTGTACCTTTTCAAGAGAAGGGTTTAGGAAGCTATCAGAATCTAACCCTAACCCGACCATGTGCCTGGGTATATTTCCACCATCCTGCGCTGAAACAACACATTAATTGAATTCCACCTCCAAGAAAATATTTTTTATGTCAATACACGGGTGTTAAAATCCGTGCTTGGAGTTTTATTTACTTCCCATTGACCAGATAACCCCAATCAGCTATTGGAGATAAAAAGACTTTCACTCGCTTGGCTTGCTTCTTGCATGCTATTCGTCATCTGCCAATAAAATTGGGTTCAACCTTTAATGGGAATTCTATGAATACCACCCACAAAAAGCTGGTCATTCTTTCAATCTTTATTGTTCTCTCACTATTTGGATCAGCCTGCTCGGATTCCAATCGTTTAATTGGTAACAGAAATATACAGGATAATGATCCATTTTCCGGATCTGATACTATCGAAGGATTGGCGGATCGATTTCTTCCAGAAGGCATGCTCGCATTTGAAGGCAGCGTGTTTGTCGCCTCCACAAAACCATCCAACAACCGCTGGTATCTAGCTGGTTGGCAGATTGCAGTAAAGCCATTAATTTTAGAAGATGACTCCATCCCAGCGGATTGCACTCTCTATCCGCACCAGGGCGTAGATGATCAATGGATTGGCAGCTGCACTGGTTACACAATCATTCCTCGTGATGGAGCCAACCATATCGCAGTTATGCATACACAACCAGATGGAACGACGACCCTAGTTCAGGTCGCCCCACCACCAGACACAAACGAACCATGAGTCAATTCCACTTTTATTGCCTTGCATATTTGTAATCCAAAATCCGCTGTTTATATCTTGACAATCCATTAGGTATTCTTGATAATCATAGACGGTATTGTTGTTCTTTGGGCGGGCATGAATCTTGCACCATATGGTAAGACCTAAATTTTTTACCATCCAACTCAATACCCATCAAAGAGAAGTGACTAATATGCTTCAAACTCGATTACGTCCCTCAACTCAGCTGCGTCCGCTAACAACAGCCCACCTGGCACAAACAATGGCATTAATCGAGCTTTCTGCTGTTGAACTCGAGCAAAAAATCCAGGCAGAATTAGCCCGGAATCCGGCGCTTGAAGTTAAGGATCCTCGACACTGCCCCGCTTGTGATAAGCAGTATTCCGAAAATGGTCCCTGCCCCCGCTGCCATCCAGCTCAACAACCCCAACCTGACCAGCCTATTATCTTTGTCTCCCCACGTTATGATTTTACTCCCAGCAATTATAATGAAGACTCATCACAAGAAAGGGACCTGCAGCAAGCCCTGGATGATCTCCCCACTTATGTATTAAAGCAAATTGCTCCAGAACTACCTGCAGAAGATCGCAAAATCGCCGCTTTCATCCTTTCCAATTTGGACGAAGATGGCCTGCTCGAAGTTTCGATCTTTGAAGTTGCTCGCTATTACCATGTGCCTCCTTCAAGGGTTGAAACGGTAATAGATCTCATCCAGCACGCTGATCCGATTGGGGTGGGTTCTCCATCACCACTGGAAGCTTTACTGGTCCAATTGGAAGTGCTCGCAGAGCATCAACATATCCCTCCGCAGGCATCAATTGCTATTCAGGAAGGTCTTGATCTACTCAGCCGCCACCAGTATGCTGAACTCGCTCGCAAGATTGGAATCCCAGTCCATCAGGTGGAAACAATTGCACAATTCATCACCGATAACCTGAATCCTTTTCCGGGACGTGCATTTTGGGGTGATATTCGTACCGGGCAGAGTGATACACCTCCGGTCTTCCACCAACCTGATGCTATCATCACCCCGGTCGACGATTCACCGGATGCGCCATTAATGGTTGAAGTTTTTTCACCTTATGCTGGCATCTTGCGAGTAAATCCGCTTTTTCGCCAGGCGATTCAACAGGTCTCAGAGAACAACACTGAACAGTGGAAATCCGACCTGGGCCAGGCAGAACTGCTGGTAAAATGTCTCCAGCAGCGGACAACCACCATTGTCCGGTTGATGCGCAGACTAGCCATACTCCAGCGTGATTTTATCTTGCATGGCGATCAGCACCTCCGCCCGCAAACGCGCGCCAGTCTCGCAGAAGCCCTCGAAGTCCACGAGTCGACCATTTCTCGGGCGGTTTCCAACAAAACAGCCCAGATGCCAAATGGGCATATTATCCCTCTGTCAAAATTTTTCGATCGCAGTCTGCAAGTTCGGACGGCACTTAAACAAATCATCGATAAAGAAGAAACCCCCCTCAGTGATAGCGTGATTTCCGAAATCCTTAACGAACAAGGCTATTCAGTAGCCCGGCGGACAGTTGCAAAATATCGAGCCATGGAAGGTATTCTTCCCTCCCATCTGCGCCAATCCCAATGTGTAGCTGAGGCTGCATGATTCGATCGCTATCTATCCCTAATGTTTCTTTTCTCCGCAACCGCCAACCTTCTTTGGCGGAATTAGAAACCCTTATAGATTTCATTCCTCAAGCTAGTTTTCTTCTTGATTTGGAGAAACATAGCATTGTACTCGCCAATGCTATGGCTACCGAACTTACGGCTTTTACCCGCAGTGAATTGATCAAATCCGATCCTGACGAGCTGCTGCCATTTCTTTCGAACCATATTCAAGGAATCTTCTCTTCGAGCAAACCAGAATCCTATATTGATACGATTTCCACGCGCCAGGGATCAGGTCTTGAGGTGCGCGTCCAGATTATATCTCTGGATCCTGATGGCACCTGGGGCTTACTCACCTGTGAGCCTTCTAATTTACGTGAACAAGCAGCCGCCGAGCAAAAACGACGCTCCGATAGATTGTCCGACCTATATTCCCTCATTTTAAGCACACAGGATAACAATTCTGAACGCGCCCTGCAGCTGGCTTTGGAAGCCGGGCATCAGCTAACCGGGGCAGATACGCTTGCAATTTACCTGATCCCGGCAGACAAACCTGGATTGGAAAGAAGTCTCACCCAGGATTCGCAGGATTTTAAGATTCCCGATTTTATTGAACCAGACGAGGTGGATGCTTTTCTTGAACCTACAACTTGGGAACCTGGTAAAAGAGCATCCAATTCATTGTTTCGTGCGGCCCGGGTTGCCAAGATGGGCTACCTGCAAACATTCCCACTAGGTGAAAAAGATTCATTAAGCGGTATCCTGGTTTTAGCTGCCATTGAAGGTGGTATTCCTGATAACAACCACGAAATCTTAAAGATCTTATCAGCCACTATCATAGGAATAATCCAAAATAGCGCCTTTCTCGATCAGCAAATGGTCAATGAGAAAAAGATGCAGCGCGAATTATTGATCGGCGATACTATCGAGGAAAACACCCAGGATGGCATCATTCTTCTCTCTCCTGATTTATTGATTCAGCAGCTTAATCCCACTGCTGAAACGCTGCTTGGTTATGCGGCTCAGGAAATTTGCGGACAGCCTGTAAACAATGTTCTTATTGGTCCTTCAAATTTAGTGCCTGCTATGCAATCTGCACAGCAAGGGGTATCCACGCCCAACCTTGGTGAAGTCCACCTTCATCGACGGAACGGGGTTGCTTTTCTTGCACATATCAGCACCATCCCTCTCATGGATGAGGATGAAATTCAAGGTGTGATCGTTCTCCTCCGAGATTTAAGCGCCCACGAAGAGTCTGAAATCCGCAACCAGCAGCTCGAACAGCGTGCCCTGCTTGGAGAAGTGACTGCCATATTTGCACATGAAGTCCGCAATCCAATCAACAATATCAGTACTGGTTTGCAGTTGATGGCGGTAAATCTGCCCTCGGATGATCCCAACCAGGAAGTGATCATCCGCCTGCTCGATGATTGCAATCGCCTTACACATTTGATGCAATCCGTATTGACATTCTCCCGACCTCCGGAGAACAAATTCAAGCGAGTTGAATTAGCAGAGCTCGTTCCCACGCTTTTAGAACGTTGGCGCCCACGTTTAGCGCGTTTACAAGTCAAGCATGAATTCAAATCTTCTGTAGACAATACGACCATCCAGGGAGATCCTCGCGCCTTGGAACAGGTATTCAGCAACCTGATTGGAAATGCAGTTGAAGCCATGAAGGTGACAGGCGGCAACCTCTCAATCCACATCCGCTCCTCGCACGAAGAAGGCGGTCGCCAGCATATCGAGGTCAATGTGATTGATGATGGCCCTGGGATTCCCCAAGATCTGATCGATCGCATTTTCGAACCCTTCGTAACCACTAACCGCAATGGAACTGGTCTTGGATTATCCATAGCAAAACGAATCGTATCCGCTCATAAAGGCACCATAACAGTATCCAGTGTACCTGGTGGCACAGTATTCCAGGTGATCTTCCCCTTAATTAAGGATAATGAGGCATAGAACCTAAATGAGTCTGACTGTCTTGATAGTAGATGACGAGGAAAATGCGCGTTTAAATATCGCTTCTTTCCTAACCGGTCGAGGTTATGAAATCCTGCATGCCGCGACATTAGCAGAAGCCCGTGAGCAGCTTGACAGCGGCAGTGCGGATATTGTCTGCCTCGATGTTCGTCTACCAGATGGTTATGGACCTGTCCTGCTTGAAGAGACTCTGCACATCCCACATCGACCACCGATTATCGTGATTACGGCCCATGGTGATGTTGACAATGCGGTTTACGCCATGAAAAATGGGGCCCATGATTTTTTAGAAAAACCTATTGATCTGGTCGAGTTAGAGGAATCCATTCAACGTGCAGGAGAAGTGGTCTCGATGCGCAGGGAGCTCAGCCACCTGCGTGCATCGCAGCATAAGGATCTTAATTTCGTCGTCGGTCAATCACCGGTCATGAAAACCCTGCTGGATCACGCCCAACGAGCTGCAGATGCTTCAGTATCGGTCATGATCACCGGTGAAACCGGTACGGGTAAAGAAGTCCTTGCTCGGGCTATCCACGGAATGGGTTCGCGGGCCAAGAAACCATTTATTGACATCAGCCTACCGGCTATCCAAACCACTATCGTAGAAGCTGAATTGTTCGGATATGAAGCCGGCGCTTTTACCAGCGCTGAAAAACGAAAACCTGGTTTAATGGAAATTGCTGATGAGGGTATTCTATTTCTCGATGAAATCTCTTCAGCACCAGTTGATGTTCAAGTCAAGCTGCTGAGAGCGCTTGAGGAACGCAGCTTCCGACGGGTTGGCGGCACCAATTTGATCAAAGTCGATGTACAGGTAATCGCAGCTTCCAATCGCGACTTACAGAAAATGATGCAGGATGGTGAATTTCGAGAAGATTTATACTACCGTCTCAAGGTAGTAGATTTACATATTCCTGCACTTCGAGAACACAAAGAAGATATACCTGAGCTGGTGGGTCTATTTATCCGGCTAAATAATCCAAAAATGGGGCTCAATATTGAGGATATCAAACCTCGCGCCATGCAAGCCCTCATGGACTACGACTGGCCGGGCAATATCCGCCAGCTGCGTCATGTGATTGAGCGAGCAATGCTATTTTGTGATGATTCTGCGATAGATTTATCTCACCTCCCCATTGAGATCAGCAACAAGAAATAACAACATCTGTCTCTCGTTTCTGGCATACCTCTTGCACAATAATGACCAGGAGCGAGACAATGCCTACTTTTCATACACCCCCCAATAATAATCGCATTGGTTTTCATTATTATCCCGATACTAATCACTACCGGGAAAGTGATTTGTATACCTGGCTGCCAGAACTCAAAACCCTTGAGGCCTCCTGGCTGGTTCTGAACGCCCCTTCCGATCGGGCGATTCCGGAGTTCTTCATCAATGGCTTGATTGAAAATGAGATTGAACCCATCCTCCATTTTCAACTCCCATTAGAAGATCTCCCACACCTCGATGATCTCAACTTGCTCTTCAGCAATTACGCGAGATGGGGTGTTAATTATGTCATTCTGTATTCGGAACCCAACCGGCGTTCAGCCTGGACATCGACTGCCTGGGCACAAAACGACCTGGTTGAACGTTTCCTGGATCGCTTCATTCCACCAGCAGAAGCAGCCGCCAAAACTGGTCTGGTTCCTGTCTTTCCCCCGTTAAAACCGGGTGGCGAATATTGGGATACAGCTTTTTTGCGTGCATCCCTTCAGGCCATCGAGCGGAGAGGAAATTTTTATTTGCTGGATCACATGGGGATATCCGCGAATGCCCATGCTGGAAACCGGCCCCTGGATTGGGGCAGCGGCGGTCCAGAGCGCTGGCCTGAGGCACGACCCTATCAGACCAAGGCTGGAGGGCAAGATCAGTGCGGTTTTGCCATCTCGGATTGGTATACAGCTATTGCCCAAGCGGTAGTCGGTCAACCGCGGCCTATCATCTTGCTTAACCTCGGTAGTTCCTCCCCGGATTCAAAATCCTCTGAACCTGATCAGAAAACTCACGTTCGGCGAACGCTGAGCATGGTTCAGGCTCTTGCTGGGCCTTCAACAAAATCGAAAAATAATGCTTCTTTGGCTGCTGTTAGCGCTCTTCCTCCAGAAGTCTTGTGTGGGAATTTCTGGCTCTTATGTGCTGATCCAGCCTCCCGATTCGCCGATCAAGCCTGGTTCCTACCAGGTAGCAAAGGCAGTCCCAAAGCTCAAGCATTGATCCGCTGGCATTCCTCTCCGGAAGGCAAAGCTGATCCCAAGACAACACCCTTTCAAATCAACCACCAACCGATCCCCCATTATCTTATCTTGCCAGCCTTTGAATGGGGAATTGCAGATTGGCATCTCAATGCAGCCCGACCTTTCATCCGCAAATATAGACCCATGATCGGATTCTCCCTAAATTACGCTTTCTTAGCAGAACGCGTCACTGTGGTTGGCGACGATGAACAGTTCCCAGAGTCTGCTCTGGACCAGCTGCGCAATGCTGGCTGCCGGGTTGAACGCATTAGTGGGGATGGCACAAGTATTGCAACACAATTAGCAGATAAATAGGTGGAGGTAATTAATGAGTGAATTTAGTAAATCGCAGGGGTATTCAACACAATTTCCGGCGCTTAAAGTGCTGGGATTGGGTGGTGGGGGCTGCAACGCAATCAACCGCATGATCGAACTGGGTATATCGGGAGTTGAATTCCTTGCCGCAAACACCGATTATCAGGCATTACAAACCAGCCTTGCCAGTCAAAAAATCCAATTGGGTCCCAACGTTACCCGCGGCTTAGGAGCGGGTGGAAACCCAGACATCGGACGGCAGGCTGCGGAGGAGAGCGAACGTGCCATTGCCGATGCCTTAGAAGGCGCTGATATGGTTTTCCTTACCGCTGGAATGGGTGGTGGAACTGGAACCGGGTCGATCCCAGTCGCTGCTCGCATCGCCCGATCTATGGGCGCGGTAACCATTGCTATTGTAACTTCTCCTTTCTCATTCGAGATGGGTCGCCGTCAGCGCAACGCCAACCAGGGGATGGCGGAACTCGCCCAACACACTGACACATTGATTGCGATTCCAAACGATCGTTTGCTCATGGTTGCACCACGTGATTTGCCGCTGGAAGTAGCTTTTCGCTTAGCGGATGATGTGCTGCGCCAGGCAGTCCAGGGTATCACCGAATTGATTACTGAACCAGGAATGATCAATGTTGATTTCGCCCATGTTAGAAGGTTGATGAAAATTGGCGGTGGCGCTTTTATGTCCATCGGTCATGGGAAAGGGCTCACGAAAGCCCGCAGCGCAGTCGAACAGGCTCTGGACCACCCCCTGCTTGAAGAAATCTCTATCAACCAAGCAGCGGGCATCATTGCCAATTTCACTGGTGGAGACGACCTAACTTTATTCGAAGTTAGCGAGGTTCTTAATGAGCTACACGCACGGGTTGGTGACCAAGCTGAAATAGTTTTTGGTGTCACCCATGATGATCGCATGCAGGGTCGAGCGCAAGTGATCCTGGTTATCACCGGGTTAGGTGCCCCGACCCTCGAAGAAGTAATGCCAGGTATCTCTCTAAAAATCGAGAAAGCAAGTGCTATGCACCAGGCTCAAGTAGCTCGATCGATACCCGGACCTGCATCGGCTGCACCTGCCGAAGTCGCGGATCATTTTCAGGCAGTGCCTGCTGGTATGCCTCAAACTCATTCAGATAATTTGGATATTCCTGCCTTCCTGAGACGCCGCAGTCGCTGACCTGTTCACCGCACCGATATCGGCTGGATATAGGTAATAGAAATGGATGACAATCTGCTCAAATCGATCACATCAACTGTCTCCCGAAAATTTCCTGAAGTTGCTGGAGCAAGACCTCAGGTCAAGCTGCAGTCCGGTCAGAAATCCAAATCATCCCCTGCGACTTATTTAATCACATACCGGGGTAAATCAAAAACGCCGGACGGTAAAGCAATAATTCGCATAGTACGTGTAACCGCTAATGATACTGGGAAAATTATTAAGATGTCCACCTCGCGTTAATGATAAATCGCCTAATTTTTGGAAATTAAACGAAAGACGGATTTCATATGAGCTTGAGACAATTATCCACACGCATTGAGTTGAGCTTCTGGCAAATGGTGATCACCTTGTTGAGCGAATCAAATTTGCTCCAGCGGTTGATCAGGTGGTTTTATCTAGATTTATTGCCTCGATCGGTAGAATTCTTAAAACAGTTTGAGCACCGACGGGTTTTCCATTGGGCAGCAGCTGGATTAAGTATGGGCTTTATCATCGGCTTTCTAATCGCTATATTTTGATGATTGTCGATGCCCGTCCAATCACTATTCGGGAGGAACAACTTCCAAGGCTTTGCGCTCTATTTACCAATTTTCCTGGTTCTTTTCTTGATTGGAATTGTGGGTGGGAGATCAGCAGGTATGATTGCACATTCAAATGCGCCTGATGAACCAATACTTCTCACCACGCAGGTCCGAGGAAACGGTCAGCGCAATTTGATCATTCTCTCCATTGATCAAATTGATGTTCCCCAACCAAATTTAGAGGGAATTTGGTTGCTGATCACATTACCTGAAAACCCCAACCTGACCCTGGTTCCCATCTATCCAAATCTCCAGGAAAATGCTTCTTTTAGCACACCCTATTCAGAGGTTTTCTCAATGACAACTGCTCAATTACCAAGCCCACAATTTCTCGATCTGCTGACTGAAAAGGTCTTGTGGGACAACTACTTAATAACCGATCGAAACGGCACTTCATCCATACTGAAGATCCTACAAGAAGCTGCAGAGATTAATGCTGAAGTGGCAAACCCAGTAGGAAATTCCTGGCTGCCTGAGGTGTCAGAGCTGACTCTGGATCAGCAGACTCAGCTTTGGAAAACGGTCTGCACTTACCTTTCCCAAGTTTCGGGTCCGGACAATATCGAAATATTATTGAACCAGGTCTCTCCTTATCTATTGACTAATTTCGATTTGGATGATCTGCCCCTAACTCATTTGGGGAACCAGGAAGAAGTCCAGTTGGAATGCGATTTTCCAACACTCAGCAACGATTCTCCCTGAGGAGGAATAATGAATGCATTAGATTTAGATTTATTTGATATCAAGCTTTTGATGGTAATTGGATTGTTTATCTTGGGTACGATCACACTATTGATTGGCATTTTTCTGTTGATCACACGCTCAGCAGGAAAAGAAGTGCGCACGTTAGCCACCCAAACCGCTCAATTGGCAAAAAAGGGGATCGCTGAAGACGTTGCTGGATTAGTCGGAAACGCCTCAACTTTGCTCAGTGCCACAAACGAGCTGGTGCG
>JALHTN010000640.1 GCA_022865865.1 Anaerolineales bacterium | reverse complement strand
TTAGGATATGGTGCTTCCATTGGATGGTCCCACTGCGCGGTGGATTTAAACCCATAATAGATCGGAGCAGAGTCGTTTTGCCCATTCCGTTTCTGCCGAGCAAAGCGACACATTCTTCACCCACCATAAGCGAACAACCCTGCAGAATATGGCTGTCACCGATGTAAGTATGCAGGTCTTCTATCTTCAACTGGAGATGGGGGTTCTCTCTCATCGATTCAGCCATAAGAACTCCCCAGATAGACATTCTGAACTTCCTGGTTTTCTCTGATCTCTTGTGGAGTGCCTTCTGCAATTACAGATCCGCGATTCAGGACAGTAATTTGGTCTGCGATATCCAAAACAACTTCCATGTCGTGTTCGATTAATATCAAAGTGATATCGTCAGGTAATTTTTTTATAAGTCCAATCAGAGTTACTCGTTCTGGTGGAGACAGACCCGCCGCTGGCTCATCAAGCATGATCAATCTAGGGTGCATTGCTATCGCCATTCCGACTTCTAGCTGGCGCTGCAATCCATGGGATATCTCGGAAACGTTCTCATCAAAATATTCTTCAAGCCCGACTCGCTCAGCAACCTCGTAAGCCCAGCCACGCTCATCCGTATATTTTAGCCAGGGCTTCACAAACTGGAATCCGAACTTCTTGCTTGCCTTACCAGCCAGGAACAGATTTTCCTCAACTGTCATTTCCAAAAACAATTTTGAAATCTGGTAAGTGCGGCCCAGGCCCAGCCTCGAACGATCTTGAACAGATTTTTTGGTGATGTCTGTCCCAAAAATCTTGATATCACCCGTATCGGGTTTCAGTTCCCCAGTAATCAGGTTGAAGAGTGTCGTTTTACCGGCACCATTTGGTCCAATCAGAGCACGCCGCTCACCAACCGGTACAGCAAGGCTCGCTGTTCGAACTGCATGAACGCCGCCAAAGCTCTTTGAGATACCATTCACGGCGAGGGCGTGCATCTGATTGGGTAGATTCATAAAGAAATCACCTGCTTTCTAATGGTTACAGATTACTCACCCATTGGCAGGAATTCGTACCCACCACCTTCCAGCATTTCCGGTGGTAGATCCGCACATACTCCTGAGGGGTAAGTATTTCCATCAGGCGTTTGGGCCATATAAAGATCTGAATCATACGGACCGAACTGGTTGACGTTTTCAACTGCTATTATGCCTTTGTTGTAGAGTTCGCCATTTTCATCAAGTACTACTTCACGGATATAGACATTCTCAATAGCAGCATGCCACTTTGGATCCATGGTGACCGGGCCGCGCGGATCATTGGTCATATCAACATTCAACATGGCTTCAACCAGCGCCTGCTTATCGGAAACATCCCCATCAAGAGCCGCAATAGCATCCAGAATCATCTTCATGGATGAATATGCAAATGCTGAAGCTCCTGAAGGATCGTGGTCCCACTTCTTATTGAATGCATCACTGAAAGCTACCCATTCCGCTCTCGCTAAATCATCAGTCGTGTGATGAGCCGATAATGATCCGACGATATCCTTGGGCAGCGCATCCAGGTCAGGCTTTTCAAAGGTGTTTGACTGACCAACCAGGGCAATCTTGTCCATCATGCCCAGCTCGACAAATTGCTTGACAAAATTAACCGCATCTCCGCCGGCACCGTTGTAGTAAACAGCATCGTAGCCTTGATCAAGCGGAATGGATGCAATCATCGAGGAAAAATCGGAAGTTGATCCTGGTGGGAACCAGACACTGGTGACTTCCTCGCCACCCCCGCGGCAGAAACCGCGGATTAAACCGCCGCTTTCGTTCCAGGGGAAGGAATAATCCTCACCGATCTGGTAAATCTTCTTGTAACCCAGCTCTTTTGCTAGATAGTACCCGAATGGGTCCTGTGCTTGGGCGCCAGTCCATGTCGCTCTGACGACACCGGGAAAGAACGATCGCATGGTCATATCTTCTGAGGCGGAATACATCGGGATGACTGGTATGTCCTTGTCTTTCATGTAATCGCCGACCGTCAGACCTTCATCACCGGAAACTAGTCCGGTTAGGATATCGACGTTGTCTTGTTCCACCAGTTTTTTTGCTTTAGTTATGGCTTGTTCGTTATCCAACTGGTCGTCTTCGTAAATAACGTTGATCGTCTTTCCAGCTACCTCGTAACCATATTCCTCCAAGGCGAGCTCAGCGCCCTCTCTCTGCATCGTTCCAAATGAAGAAAAGACTCCCGTGAATGCGCTGATGAAACCTATATTGATCTCACCAGCTTCTTCAGCTTCCTCTGGGGCTTCTGGAGCACCAGGTTCTGCTGGAGCCTCGGTAGCAGGAGCTGCACATGCAGCCAGCAGAAGGCTGACCATAATTATCGCTGATAGTAATTGAAACCATTTCTTAGACATTTCCCTTTCTCCTTAAATTACTTAAATTCCTCGGAATTGAATCGATCTTCAATATTAAATTTCGATAAATTGCCTCCTTTCTACGATTTTTCTTCTTCGGGCTTCTCTTCGGTTATTTTGATTTTGCGGTTTATTGAATTCCCATATCGCTTCCGAAGGTTATCAAGGAATCCCAGGATTCCTGAAGGGGAGAATAATACTGTCAGAACAAAGATTATTCCAATAACTGTATTGTAGCGCTCTGTTACCTGGCTGACAAGCACATCAAGCCAAACGGCAACAAGCGTTCCAACGACTGGACCCCAGAAGTAATTTGCTCCACCCAAAATGACCATTAACAGGACCCAAATCATGCGGGATAGCTGCATCGTAGTAGGTGTGATCACACCTGTGTTGTAGGTCGCTATGAGACCTCCAATTCCAGCATAAACCGCCGCGATCATAAAAGCTGCAACTCTGATCCAATATACTGGGTAACCTAATGCAGCCATGCGTTGGGAACTTTCCTTGGTGCCATTCAACATTAAACCGAATGGAGATTTTACAATGCGCCACAGAATGAAAAGCCCTAAACTATAAATTCCTAGAGCAGCCCAGTAAAAATACTGAGAATTGTAGAAATCAATTCCAAAAACCGTCGGTGGTCTGATTCCCCGTATCCCAGCCCAACCGTGGAGCAGCGTTGTATTCTGAAGGGCGAAAGCAAAGACAACCTGTCCAAATGCCAGCGTGATCATCAAGAAAACAATGCCTTGTGCCCTGTTTGCAATCATCCCGAATACAGCGGCGAAGACTAACACAAGCATAATTGCCATGATGTCCGCAATAGGGAATGGTATGCCGCGTTCAAAACCAAATAACCCCAGTCCGTAGCCTGCAATACCGAAAAATGCAGCTTGAGCCAAGCTGACCATCCCCCCTTGACCGATCAGAAATCCTGTTGAAACAGCCAAAAATCCGAAATAAATGATTCTTATGAAAGTTGTGATTGTGTACTGGCTGCCATAAAACGGAAGCAATATTAATGCGGCTGCGAATGCCCCATAAAGAAGATACTTCGAGAATCTAACCTGCCGGAGAGTCAAATTTTTCTCCCAAACAATCCCTGCGGCCGGATGGATAACACAATCGCCATCGGAATGAAGATCAGAAAATAGGCATACTGGGGTGCGTATGCCAGTCCAAATGATATGATTTGACCCAAAATCAGCGAACTGACTACTGCGCCTCCAAGGCTGCCCATACCCCCCAGAATGATCACCACAAGCGAATAAATCAGGATGATCGAGTCGCCTCCGGGGCTGAGCTGGAGGTAAGAACCACCGAGTACCCCAGCAATGCCACCCAGGAAAGCTGAGAGCACGAAAACCGCAGTATAGATGATTGTAATGTTGATCCCAAGTGCATTGACTGTCTCCCGATCATCTACACCAGCGCGGACTGCCGCACCCAGCTTAGTTTTATATATCAGCAGCCACAGGGAAACAGCGATGATGATACTCACTGCCATCATCACGAAGCGAAATCCAGGATAGGTAACCCCAAGTAATTGGATGGATGGGCTGAGAAAGCTTGGGACATTTAAAGTCACTGGACTGCGTGCCCAATAGACGAGAGCCTGGTCTGCAATGATCATAGCAAGCGCAACTGTCAATAATGTCTCTGGCAAGTCCCCCCCCCTCACACGCTTTAACATAAAGCGCACAAAAATAAACCCGAGCAGGGCAATTGCAAACCCTCCAATGATTAAAGCGAGGAGCCAGTTGTCAGTATATTTGACGACTGAATACCCGATATAACCACCTAGTAAATAGAACGCACCATCGGCCAGGTTTACTACACGCATCAACCCAAACGCAAGGGTCAGCCCACTTCCTAAAACAAAAAGAATGGACGCCAGTGTCAACCCGTTAAGAATTAAGAGAATGAATTTGGCTTCCATGCTTTTCCAGAGGTATTCTAATTAATTTAGATATTGTCTTCTCAATATCAATGGATATTAAATGCTCTTTGATTAAAGTGACGTCAGGTTATTTCCCATGTTTTGCGAATTTATGAATAATTCGATTGTCGTTACCCATGATGAATCCAATAATTATGATTCAAAGTTCTTCTTACCTGTTAATTGGTATGAAGCATTTTTCGGAACTAGCAACCTCAATGATGTTCCGTCATATGCAACGCTTAAACAAACCGAGTTTTCAATTTTCAGTCAATATTAGATTATATAGTATGAGTGTGCGTCTGGTCAGATGAAGATCGGCACTTTATTCTTGTTACATCCTTCGTAGACGGAGTGGTTTTGATTTAATTTGATACCCTAAATTATTTGTTCCCCCGAATCGAATCTAAGAATAGCTAATAACGCCCATGATCCTAAAAGTGCTTCTGGGGAATTAGGAAACTTGCATTTCTACCACTGCAAAGTCTTAAAGGAAAAAGCAAATATTCTCGAAATTCAGGGTTAAACTAAACATGAAGAGCTGTCAGTCTACTTCCACCTTTTCGATATTAGTCATGGCAGTGACGATCGGGTGATAAGGATAGACGTGAATGATAATCTTGCAGATGTTTTTAATAGTCTCCATCTACTTTACAGA
>JALHTN010000639.1 GCA_022865865.1 Anaerolineales bacterium | reverse complement strand
TGGTCTTGACGCCCATGGACAGCTATTAATTTACCATGATGCTTTTGGTCTATACCCACGCTTTAAACCGCGCATGGCCAAGGTCTTTGCTGATGCAGGAAAGGTGATCCAGGAGGGACTAGATCAATATGTGCGCGAAGTGACCGAGCGCACCTTTCCACAACCGGAGAATTGGTTTGGAATGCCGGATGATGAATATGATGAACTGATAAATCTCCTAGATTAGAAAGCTGATCCGAATTCGCTTAATCAACCTCCTGGAGGCAGCACATGGCTAGTGATCTCCGTCAAAATTTAACCATCCCCGCTGAGCGGCTTGAAGCGATCAATTCTGTACTGTTAGATCCTGATCTGCGCCTGGTCAATGATTTCCTGGCTGTGGTTGAAAAATACGGCTCGCCAGATGAAATCAACCGAAAAGCAATAGCAGCAGGTCAATTGGGAGCCCTGCTTCAAAGAGTGAAAGATACTCAACCCGCCTATCTGGAGGACCTGGAATGGCTGGAACAGCAGCGCAAGCAGCAGGCATTTATCACCATAAAAGATTACCGCCGTAAAGTCCTGGGCGAAGGTGCAGGAAAGGTCCTGTTCAATGAAGATTTTCCGGTTACACTCGAAGTGAGCGCAGCCCAATACTTCCCCTGGATCATCTCGGCTGCCAAATTGGCTATTGAACAAGGCACTCTGATGCCCGGCAGGTATATCAAGGTGCGCCAGATGAAAGAGCAGGAAGCGGATGGCGATCTGCCTGCGATAGCTGCTGCTATGCAGATCATCGGGGCAACCTATGTCGATACATTGGACACCAAAGGCACAGATGGATCAAATGTCCATCTGGGAGGACCTGAAACAATCACCGGCTATTTTGGCGGTATCGGCCAGCCCAATGAGTATGCTCTAAAGTGGTTAGACGAATACCTGTATTACTACACCAATTATGGTGTTCAGCAAGTCCTCAATATCAATCCTGGGACGGTCCTGCTTGGCTACTTACTTCACAGCATTGGGGTGGATATCCAGTTCAAGATATCCGTCTTTATGGGAAACGATAACCCGTATTCTGCTTTCTGGACATTGCTGGGTGCCAAACTATTCTCACGCGATGATGGCAGTTCCCCCCTGATCGGATTCAACTGGGGGAACTCAATCAACAACGAAACCATGGAAATTACCGCTCAGTTCCGGCAGGGTTTCGATTTAGAGCAGGTTGTTCGCTTCGAACACCATATCACCGAAGCCTATAAAAGCATCGTGCGCCAACCTTATAACCGCCGGGATGAGCTGCTTGAAATCGCCGGTCACGTCCGTAATATCTCTGCAAAACATGAGGGTGGCGATCCTGAAATTGATGCTGCTCGCACCCATCCTTCTGATATCCTGGATTATTTTCGGGACAAGGAGGAAATTATCGCCAGCGGAGATTGGGACTTCGTGACACAAAATTTTCTCGATAAAATGGATGCGACCAATCATACTGCTCGGGCTCTAACCGAGCGTGGGCTTTCTTTCATCGCGGCTACAAAGCTGCATCTGTGAAATGAGATTACTATGATCCCTGAACGAATGAATGCTTTCCTGAGAGAGCTGCTGCCTGAACAAACCTTCGAGAACCGCTTAATCAGGGATGGAGACAAGCGCTTCCTTGAATTTGGTATCCTGGACGTAGAGCGCTTATCCAGGTTGGGAATCCAGGTTGATAATCTTGGTCCCAGGCTGGTTGTGGCGATGTGGGATGAAGGTGCTCAACAAGAGATCGGCGGTTACCTGGTGGTCGATAACCTGGCCATGGGTCAACCATCCATGGGTGGCATCCGCATGCTGCCCGAAGTAACTCCTGCCGTGATCCATAATTTAGCACGCGGGATGACATTGAAGAACGCTGCTGCGGATTTACCATACGGAGGTGGCAAATCCGGTATCGTCGCCGAATACGGGCTTTCTGCCGATGATCGCCTCCAGGTTGTGAGAGGCTTTGCTCATCTGCTCTACCGCTACCGGGATGTATACCTTCCAGGTCCAGATGTAGGCACCAACGATGCGGATATGAAGACCATCGCTGTCGAATCGGGGTTAGATAATGCCGTTTCAAAACCAGTGGACTTGGGGGGAAATCGAATCGACCAGCTGGGTGCTGCGGCGGGAGGCGTGATCATCGCACTCGACGAACTGTTGAAGGAGATGCCCCGGCTGAGTTCCTTAGCTCAGTTCGAGAACCTGGTGGTACCTGAGCCAGAAGAATTAACCGTATTAATCCAGGGCTGTGGGGCTGTTGGCGCTCACGCAGCGCGCTTCCTCTGCAGCTGGCTGCCCGGTGCTCAAGTGACCGGGATCAGTGATGAGAATGGATACCTGTTTGATCAGGCAGGCTTGCCGGTCGACACTTTGTTCCGCATGTGGCAGGATTGTGGTCCAGTAACTCGCCAGTATTTCCTCAATTTGCTGATAAATGATGAGACAAGCAAACCAGAAGTAAAATTTTCCAGTGAACCCGATGATTTGCTGCGCGAATCTGCATTCTGTTTTATTCCTGCTGCTCCAATTGCCAATTATCTTGATACCGACCCGTCCTCAAATCCCAGTATGCTGGTTGACCAGATCGGTCGTTGGCATGTGATCATTGAAGGAGCGAATACATATTCACCGGATCCAGAGCGAAAAGCTTTCCGCTCCCGCATGGAAAGAGCTGTTTTCCGACAAATGGGAGTCATGATCGCACCGGATTACCTGGTAAATTCTGGAGGTGTGATCTTTGCTGCACAAGAGCAGCTGATCAAAACACCCGAGCACTTAAGGTTTCCAGATGAAATTATAGGTGACCAAAAAGCTGTTGAAAGCTGGCTGGAGGAATATGCTGCAGAATTATCCGAACTGGCAGAAAAGCGACGAGTAGCTGCGGAATCCCACCGGGATGAAGTTCTCCGCCGTAATATTCGGGAATTGATCGACCTTTTGATCTCTGACGCGGATATGCTCCCCAACGAAGCGGCAGAGAGGATCAGCATCCGGCGTATCGCAGCCAGGGAAAGCGATCGTAAAGCTGTTGAGATTATGGAGGTAATGCCATCCATTCCAGTAGACAGCACCGTTAAACAGGCAGCTGCCGCCCTTATCCAGGCAAGTAGTCCGATTTTAGTGGTGGTAAATGATCAATCAGAACTAGCAGGAGTAGTGACAGATTGGGATATTACCCGGGCGACAGCCATCGGATCGCCAGATAATCTGCCCCTGGAGAAAGTCATGACCCGGGATGTGATATCTGTAGATCCTCAGGATGGAATACTCGATGTGATTCGCAAGCTAGAACACCACGAGATCTCTGCTATGCCAGTGGTCTCTGGAAAATCTGTGCTCGGCATGGTCAGCTCTGATTTATTAGCACGCAGATCATTATTACGTTTGCTGCAATCACAAATTTCCTGAACCTAACCGCACGTGCTAACTATCCTATCCCGATGAGGACATTTGCCACTATATAAATAGCCCGAAATAATCCATAATACTCATAGAGAATTGTCCCAAACATCACAAGGAGAGG
>JALHTN010000638.1 GCA_022865865.1 Anaerolineales bacterium | reverse complement strand
TCCTGGATCTTGACGTTCAATCCGGCAAAGAAATGTTCTGGGAATACATGCATGCGGTCTGCTTCTATTTTCATCTGGCTCCCCTTTGGAACGCTGTTAAAGAGGTATGCATTTCAGTACGGGGAGCGGGTAAACCCGTCCAGATTTCGAAGGATAAGGCAGCCTGCTCGACCAGCATGCCAAGCCCGCTGGCTGCCCGCAAACCTGCTTCCCGTGCAGTGCGCAATAATAGGGTTTCCACAGGATTGTAAACCAGATCGTAGACCGCGGCCTGTGGGGGCAGTGCCAGGTCTGATGGCCAGGGGGATAAATTTTTCTGAGGAGACATACCCAGCGGCGTAGTATTGATAATCAGATCCGCTGGAGGAGTGAGTCTGGATAGGGATGTTTTTTCCATTTGGATACCCTCAACCGAGATTTGATCACCCTCTGAGTTAGCGGTTTCTCTTGAAGATTTTGCCAGATTCTCGGCTTGCTCTCTACGTCTGGCAGCAATAGTAAGCTGCCACCCTTGTTGGGCTAAGGTATATACCACCGCCCGGGCAGATCCACCAGCCCCCAAAACCAATGCGTGACGCAGCCGGTCTGCTTTTGGAAACCAGCCCATACGCCTTAAATCTGCAAGAAATCCACCTGCATCTGTATTTGCACCAATTAACTGGTTTTGCTGGTAAGAAATGGTGTTCACTGCCCCAATGGATTGTGCAGATGGTGTGAGCACATCCATTAATTCCAGCACGGAGCGCTTGTAGGGAATGGTTACATTTAATCCCTGCAAGGCGCCTAGCCGCAGCTGCTTGACCAGGTCCGGTAAACCTTGCTCATCTTCGATAGGATAGAGCCGGTATTCTCCCTGAAGATCGAGAGCCAGCAGCGCAGCCGAGTGTATCAGCGGCGACAGGCTGTGCGCTAGCGGGTATCCAACCAGACCAAACAAATATTTATCGGTCATTGAATCACACAATAATGTTCATAAATTGCACGAATTAAAATCGATTTCTGCACCCAGGCTTTGCAGTGTTTGGATAAATTGAGGGAAAGATTCGGTCAGGATACCAGCCTGCTCGATTTCGACTGGTCCTTTTGCAGCCAATCCAGCAACGGCCAGCGCCATAGCCAGGCGGTGATCGCCATGGGATATCACCTGCCCACCATGCAAAACCTCGCCGCCATTGATCGTAAAGCCATCCGCTGCTTCTTGCAGATCTACACCCAGGCAGCGCAGTTCCCGACACAGATCATGAATGCGGTCCGATTCCTTATGACGCAGCTCCTTAGCCTGGGTAACCACGCTCTGACCCATCGCATTTGCAGCTGCAACTGCAAAAACCGGAAATTCATCGATCATGCGCACCACCATGCTGCCAGAAACCGTAATACCCCTTAAGGGTCCGTGACGAACCTGCAGATCACCCAGGGGTTCACCACAGGATTCATACTGATTTGTGATCGTGATATCTGCCCCCATAGATTGCAGCGCATCCAGGAGCCCGGTTCTGGTCGGGTTCAATCCGACCCCGTTAATATTGATCTGGGATCCAGGGGTGATGATAGCCGCTACAATGAGGAAGGCCGCGGAAGAAAAATCCCCGGGCAGGACGAGATTTAACGGGTCAAGTTTTAGAGGGTCAGGTGGGAGAAATCGGGTCTCAATACGATCAACTTGTTCTCCAGGGATCGAAACCGGGTAGCTATCGACCGCGGCACCCATCGCCCGCAGCATGCGCTCGGTATGGTCTCGTGAAGGTCCTGGTTCCTTCAAGATTGTTTCACCTTCTGCTGCTAATGCGGCTAAGAGTAAACATGATTTAACCTGTGCGCTGGCAACCGGCAGGGTGAAATCCAAAGACCGCAGTTTGCGATTTGAGGGGCGACCAGCAAGGGATAAAGGTGCTGTGCCATCCGCAGTAGATTGGATTTCCACACCCATTCGCTGCAAAGGATCCACAATTCGTTTCATCGGCCGGCTGCGCAGCCGGTCGCTCCCATCCAGTACCGCGGGTAGACCAAGTGCAGAAACAGCGCCTGCCAGAAGGCGCATGGTGGTTCCCGAGTTACCGCAGTCCAGGAGTACTGGATCCTGGGCATCGCTCCGTTTTCGCAAACCCGCTCCCTGAACCTGAAGGGTTGTACCGCTTAAACTCCAGGCAATGCCCAACTCAGAGAGTGCCTCCAACATTACCTGGGTCACACCAGCGACCAGAAAATTTTTAACCTGGTTGTTCCCCGCAGACAATGCTGCAAAAAGTGCCGCACGGTGGGAGATAGATTTATCCCCCGGTAAAGACACCGCGCCGGTCAATGATTTACCAGGGACAGCTACCAGGTTCATAGAATCTCCCTTCGTCCAGGGTTGGCTGTCATATTTCGCTGCTTCTCTGCACTCTCATTTAGGGAAAGATTCAGGGCTGCATATTCACCGGATGATAACAAGGCTTCAAAATTGTCCAACTGCTTCTTGAAACGGTCCAGGTGTGCCACGATATTTTCCTGGTTGGTCTCCATAACGTCTAACATGATATTGGCAGGCGTAGCGGCGATGCGGGTTGTGCTGCGAAATCCCGGCCC
>JALHTN010000637.1 GCA_022865865.1 Anaerolineales bacterium | reverse complement strand
TCGGCGGTCTCCCATTCTTGAAGTTTGCAAAATAGCTTCTCCTCATATCTGCTGGTTTCTAACGTCATGGTTCTATCTCCAGCAAACTAGTATTCCTCCAGTAGGATAAAATTTATCTACCTACTGGATTTGATTATTAATAAGTTCCAATTCTTTGGCTGCGTTCGTTAGAATTCTTAATGCCGCAATTATCTCGTCTTGTTCTCGGAATGTGAGCGTAATAGACAGATTTTCCATCCAGTGGCGACGCACTTCAATACCTTCTTGAACCAGGGCATTTCCCTTGGCTGTTAATTTCAACTGCTTGGCCCTGCGGTCAACCGGATCTTCTGTCCGTTCCACGAGTCCGTTCTAGACCAATCGCTCAACCATCTGGCTCGCAGCTGCATTGGTTACTCCCAAGTGTTCTCCAATATGAGATACTCCACATCCGCTCCCATGGTGCAGATGGAAAAGTGCACTCATTTGAGGCATCGAAAGACCTGATTCTTTGCCGAAACGGATCAGATCATGTAACGATCGCCGCATGAAAGTCTCAGACCAATTGTGCAAAACATGAGCAAACTCATCAGATCTTGTCATAGTTAAGTATCCTAATTAGTTAAGAGCGGTTAACTATACTTCTGACTTTCCAGGATGTCAAGGGCACGTTTTAATTGTCTTTTAGCTGATCTAAAAATGTTACTCTGAAATCACCTGGCTTGAAACTTCATCCGTAGATCACGTATAATCCCGTATACTCATTCAGAGCTAACTAATAAGAGAACTATCAATGAAATGGAATAAAAGAACACTTGAGATAAAATCTCAGGGAAAAGGTCTCTACCCTTTCACCACATCAGTGGATGCGCTTATTCGGGAATGGGCAATTGAAGAGGGCATGTGCTACCTATTTATTGCGCACACAAGCGCTTCTTTAGTGATCAGCGAGAGCTATGATCCTTCTGCCAAGCTTGATCTAGAAGAATTTATGGAACGCTTGGTCCCTGAAAACCAACCTTGGTTCCAACACACCTTAGAAGGTTCGGATGACTCCCCCTCCCATATGCGCGCCATGATCACCTCCACAAGCCTTTCTATTCCCATCGATCATGGAAAGTTAAGTATCGGCTCCTGGCAGGGGCTGTATCTCTTTGAACACAGGTCCAGATCACACCGGCGGAAAGTATTGGTTCGCTGTTTGGATATCCAATAAAGAAATGGCGAGAGGGGAACATCTCTCGCCATTTCTTTTATCAAATATTTTCACTCTCAGGTGTTTAAACGATTTTTTAATGCCGCTGTTAATGGTGGCACGATTTCAAATAAATCCCCAACGACTCCGAAGCGTGCCATCTTAAAGATTGGTGCTTCGGAATCTTTATTGATCGCCACGATAACTTTACTTGTCCTCATCCCCGCCTGGTGTTGGATTGCACCAGAAATACCGCAGGCTATATACAAATCTGGGGAGACTACTTTCCCGGTCTGACCTACCTGGTGATCGTAAGGTACATATCCTGCATCGACTGCCGCACGGCTGGCACCAACTGCACCACCAAGAACTCCCGCAAGATCGCCGATCAGTTTGAAGCCTTGCTGAGCCTTCCAAACTTCAGCTTCCTTCTCATCCATTCCATCGGGTGGCACAAGGGATGGATTATTTGACACGCCTCTACCACCAGACACAATCACTGCAGCATCGTTCAGCGTTACACCAGCGCTGCTTTCTGAATAACCCGAGACTTTCGTCAGGATTTGATCCTCAGAGACAGCAGCATTGACTTGCTCAACATTTCCAGCTTTTGCTGGATCAGGGTCCGGTAATGTAAATGCCCGTATCCTGGTGGTGATCAATTGTGGGCGGGAACTGCAAACAGCTTTCGAAATCAGTTTTCCGCCGTAGACTGGTCTTGTGACTACAATATTCCCATCCTGGATTTCCAGCGCAGTTACATCTGGCATCACGCCTGTACCCAGATCAACTGCCACCATCGCAGCTAATTCTCGTCCTCGGCTTGTGGTTGGAAATAAAATGACTTCCGGTTGATGTTCCCTTGCCAATCCACTCAACAAGCTGGCATAGGGTTCTGCCCGGAATTCATCCAGGGTGCCATCATTACACATATAAACCTGGTCCGCTCCATAATGTTGTGCTTGTTCAGCAACCTGCTGAACTGCAGAACCAGCAACAACTGCTGTTACCCCTCCGCCCAATTGATCGGCAAGCACTCGAGCTGCACCCACAACTTCCCAAGATGCTCCGATCGCTTCCCCTTTATACTGATCGATATATACCCAAACCTTATCAGCCATCACAGCACCTTCTCTTCTAAGATTTTATCTGCCAATTTCTCAGCAATTTCCTCTGGAGATCCACCTGTGACTAATTCAGTCACTACCTCCTGCTGAGGAGGATTGGTAATTTCAGGCCAGGTAACTGCCGGCTCGGATAGTTCCGCACCGATGTCGGACGTACTCCAGATCGGAATCTCAGCCCGAGATGCTCTGCGGATTCCCATAAAAGATGGATAGCGCGGTTCTCCGATATCTTTGACTACGCTGATCACTGCTGGAAGTTTTCCTTCCACGACCTGGCGGCCTTCTTCAATAGATCTTTCAACCCGTACTGTATTGTTACCAGGATCGAGCTCGGTAATCGCTGAAACCAGCGTCAATGATGGCCATCCCAATACCCGGGCAGTTTGGGCTGCTGTGACTCCGACATCCCCGTCAATTGCCTGCCGGCCAAAAAATGCCGCATCGACGTCCCCGATTTTTTGGATAGCTGCGGCTAAGATTCGTGAAGTTAACAGGCTATCAGATTTTTCAATTCCTGGTTCAGAGACCAATATGGCATTGCCGCACCCCATCGCCAGGGCATGCTTTAGAGCCTCTTTGGCATCTTCTCCCCCAACACTGATTACAGTGACTTCTCCACCATGGGCTTCCTGCTGTATCAATGCAGTCTCGACAGCATATTCATCCCAGGGATTTATCACCAGCGGGGAATCTCCCCAGGTGATCTGCCCATCTTCTACCACAACCTTTGCAGCAGTGTCGGGCACTTGTTTGACGCACACTACGATTTTCAAAGCAACCTCCTAATATTTAAAATTGAGTAATAACTATTATGGGTTTTGCCAAGCCTTTTCATCAAAAGCTGGTAGTTCACATCGCAAAGATGGATCATCTCGATACTCAAGGGCATAACCACCCTGCATTAATTGGTGTATTTCGCTCGTCCCCTCGTAAATGATCGCTCCCTTTGCATTTCTTAAATAACGCTCGACCTCATACTCATCACTATAACCATAAGCTCCATGTATTTGGATCGCTTCTGAGGCTGCTTCGAAAGATGCATCTGTAGCAAACCATTTTGCCAGGGATGTTTCTTTAGTATTGCGAATGCCTCGGTTCTTCATCCAACCTGCCCGCAAATAAAGCAATTTTGCAGCTTCGTAAGATTTTACCATGTTGGCAATTTTCTGCTGGACCAGCTGAAATTTACCAATTTCACGTCCAAATGCACGCCGCTCCCGGGCATATTTCAGGCTGGCTTCCATACTCGCCCGAATTAATCCAGTTGCGCCAGCTGCAACAGTATAGCGACCGTTATCCAGGCAAGACATCGCGATTTTAAATCCCTCTCCCTCTTCTCCAAGGCGATTACTCACTGGAATCTCAACATCCTGGAAAGCTAACCATCCTGTTGATCCAGCCCGAACACCTAATTTCCCATGGATATCTCCAGTGGAGACACCCGGGCGATCGATCTCGACCATAAAAGCGCTCAAACCATCATGGGGATCAGGAGTCTCTGGATCTGTCCGTGCAACAACCAGCGCATGATCAGCTTTTGTAGCCAGGGAGATCCACATTTTTTCACCATTGAGAATATAACCGTCGCCGGAACGTTTTGCTGTGCTGGTCATTGCAGCGACATCCGAACCAGCCCCAGGTTCAGTTAACCCAAAACAGGCAATCTTCTCTCCTCGAGACTGGGGAACTAAAAATTTCATTTTTTGTTCCTCTGTTCCCCATTGCAATAATGCCAAGCTGTTCAATCCAACGTGAACAGACATCACCACCCTCAAAGTGCTGTCGACGGCCTCAAGTTCTTCACAGGCTAATCCTAAAGCGATGTAATCCATCCCCTGCCCACCATAACGCACCGGCAAGCAGATTCCTAAAATACCTAACTCCGCCATGCGAGGCAGGATAAATCCCGCCATTTCTTGTTTGCGATCGTATTCTTTAATGATCGGTGCGACCTCTTTCTTGGCGAATCCTTTTACCATTTCCTGCACCATGCGGTGCTCGTCCGTCAATGCAAAATCCATATTACCTCCAATGATGGCGATCACATTCAATTATAGCCATACCAACTCAGGAAAACAACTGATATTTGTCACCGTCGGCTATAATTCCCATGTGTCGAAAATCAGGAAATTGCTAAGGGGGATTCTTATAAGTGTACCCTTGATATTAATTATGGTGCTCATGGTTTCCAGCGATTGGGCATCTCTGAACAGATTGCTCCATAAATCTCACAATGCGATCATCGCCAATGATAAATTGGCAGCTTCCAATGCCTTAGCTCAAGCTGCGCATTACTCACAAAGGCAATTCGAATACCTTGAGCAAGCTGGGATTTTTGCTCTCCAAGCTGGTGATCGAAATGCTGCAAAGACCTATCTCGAGCAAGTTCATGCATCCGGCGAATTATCTCCTGAAGGTTTGACTTCATTAGGTGATATCGCTCAAATGGAGGGAAATGACCAGTTATCTATCGACTATTGGGAAGCCGCGATTATTTCCAGTGATGAGGTTGAAATTTTCACCAAGCTTATTCAGGCTTATCGCCAGGTCGATGATTGGGGTAAGGCTGTTCAAACCCAAAAGGAACTGGTTTCCCGGTTTCCAAATAATCCGCAATACAATTACCAGCTGGGATTAATGTTGGCAGCTTCGCAGCCTGATGCAGCCTTGGCTTATCTCACCTTAGCTGGTGAGTTGGACACCTCAATAAAATCCGAAACCAAAACTTTGGTTCGTAACCTACGCTCTGCCTTGAACTCAGATGATCAGTCCTACCCTTTGGTGACCGCAGGACAAGCGCTGGCAGCCATGAATGAATGGGAATTAGCATCTATTGCTTTTTCCAATGCCGCACAGGTCAATCCTGATTATGCTGAGGCCTGGGCCTATCTCGGTGAGGCTCTTCAGCAAACTGGTCAAGATGGATTCGAAGAATTGGCTGAGGCATTAAACCTTGATCCGGATTCAGTCGCCGCAAACACGCTGATGGCAATGTGCTGGCAGCGTAAGGTGCGCTACGACCTAGCATTAGTATATTTATACGCAGCCGCGCAGCTCGATGAAAAAAACCCTGCTTTACAGGCTGAAATTGGTAACACCCTTGGATTATTGGGAAACATCACTGCTGCCGAGTCTCATTACCAGCGGGCTGTGAACATGGCTCCGAAAGATCCCACTTACTGGCGTTCATTAGCCAAATACTATATTCGCTATGAAATCGATTTGCGGGAAGATGGATTATCTGCAGCCAGACAATCAGTCATACTCTCTCCGCATGATCCGCAATCCCTGGATATTATTGCCCAGATCTATTTACTTCTAGATAGCCCAATCCTCGCACGCCGCTTCCTTGAGCGAGCCTTAGCTGCTGATCGAGAGTATGCTCCGGCTCATTTACATTTCGGGTTGATCAATATTTTAGAAAGAGATTTCTTAGGAGCATATCAGCATTTCTTAGCTGCAAAGTCCTTCTCCCCACCTGATTCTCCTACAGCAGAACAGGCTGTGCGATTGCTGGAAACCTATTTTCCATGAGGAATGATAAAACAATCTCCTATGCTACAATATCCACTTTCTAATGAAAAAATTGATCAAAGTTAAAAGTATGGCAAGATTCAGTATCATAATCCTTATCACGACCCAGGTAATACTGTTAAGCGCTTGCCAATTATCCTCATTAACGTCAAGTTTTTTTGAGACCCCATCTGGTGCTGTGTTGTATCAGGATGATTTCTCCAATCCTTCGAGTGGCTGGGAAAACTACTATGATGGCGAAATAGGAACCATGGATTATTTTGATGGCTTCTATCGCATCCAGGTTCTCGGTGATCATCAAATGCTTTCCACCGGACCCGGTTTAAACTTCGATAACACCCGTTTGGATGCAGATATGATTAAGGTGGTCGGACAATCAGATGATATGTTTGGTGTGGTATGCAGAGCAGCTGACCCGGAAAATTACTATTTTTTTGTTATCAGCAGTGATGGCTACTACGGAATCGGGAAGGTGATCGCTGGTGAACAAGCGATGCTCGATTCCCCGGGCTTGCTGCCCAGTGAAATTATCTCGCAAGGAAAGACGAAGAATCATTTGCGTGTTGATTGTATTGCTGAACAGCTCGTACTTTCTGTCAATGGTCAAGAGCTGGCCAGTGTCGAGGATTTTGATTTAACGAGTGGGGATGTGGGTATTTTAGCTGCAACATTGATGGATACAGAAAACGTTGTACTGTTCGATAATTTCTCGGTAACTAATCCCTGACCATTTGCCTTTATTATCTCCGATCGAAAGAAACAATGAGAATCTATCTTGACTCAATTGGCTGCCGGCTAAATCAAAGTGAAATCGAGAACTACGCGCGCCAATTTCGCATCGCGGGTCATATACTTGTGTCCTCTGCTGATGAAGCAGATTTAGCCGTGATCAACACCTGCACGGTTACAAATGCCGCAGATTCTGATTCGAGAGGAAAAATTCGCCAGGCTGTCAGGGCCGGAACAAAGCGTGTTGTGGTTACAGGCTGCTGGACGACCTTGAACCCGGAACAAGCTGAGAAAATGCCGGGAGTAACCCAAGTAGTCCACAATAAGGATAAGGATCACCTGGTTTCAAATTTACTGCAGATCCCAATTGAGAAATTTGAGCTTGAACCTGTAGCGCGGGAATTAATCCCTGGCGCGCGTTTGAGGACACGGGCCTTTATTAAAGTCCAGAATGGTTGCGATAATCACTGCACCTTCTGTGTGACCACAATCGCCCGGGGAGACGGTAAAAGCAGATCTCAAGAAGAAATTCTCGCCGATATCCAGGCTGCGGTTAACAGCGAGGAAAATGGTAATAATGACGCGAAAGAAATCGTATTGACCGGCGTTCACCTGGCATCTTGGGGCAAGGATTTTCCAACCAAAAAACACCTTTCTGATTTAATCCAGGTGATACTAGATAAGACCGCTGTTCCTCGGGTGAGAATCTCATCTCTCGAACCATGGGATTTAGATGAAGATTTTTTCAACCTTTGGGATGATCCCAGGTTGTGCCGCCATCTCCACCTGCCCCTTCAATCCGGCTCCAGAACGGTTTTACGAAGAATGGCTCGTAATACCTCCCCGGAAAAATTTGCGGATTTAGTATCAGCTGCCCGTGCTGCCTGCCCGGAAATCGCCATTACAACGGATTTAATCGCCGGATTTCCTGGGGAAACCGATCAAGAATTTCTTGATACTGTTGATTTTATCCAGCAGATATCCTTTTCAGGTGGCCACGTCTTTACATATTCCGCGAGACCAGGTACCTCTGCAGAGAAAATGCCCGATCAGATAGATTTTCCTATCCGAAAAGAACGGAATGCAAAACTGCGGGAAGTTTTAGGTGAATCTGCACAAACCTACCAACGCAAATTCCTTAACCATACATTACCAGTACTTTGGGAAAGCGTCTCGCAGATGGATTCAGATAGCTGGCACCTGCATGGTCTCACAGACAATTATCTGCGCGTCCACGCAAATACTGCCCAAAATTATTGGAACCAGATTACCCCGGTTCGATTATCGAGTATCGATGAGAACGGTCTAACTGGAACAATATAATCCCTTGGTCGCTGATACATGGATCCAACTTGCACATTTTGTAGCATAATCACTCGAGATACACCCGGCACTATTGTGTTCCAGGATGATCTTGTTGTTGCATTTCTGGACATCCACCCAGCAGCACCTATTCATATTTTGATCGTGCCTCGCGAGCATATCGCCTCGATCGACCACCTTACCAATGATCATGCAGATCTAATTGGTCACATGTTCATCGTTGCCAGGCAATTGGCAAAGGCAAATGATATCGCTGAATCAGGCTACCGATTAATCATAAACAGCGGACCTGACGCAAATCAGACGGTATTTCATCTTCATTTACATTTACTAGGTGGTAGACCGATGCGCTACCCGATGGGTTGAATACTTCAAACCTACGGCTTCAATACAGTTTTCTCGAAAATGGGTATAATGAAACCCATGGAAACCCAAAAGAAAATAGAAAGCGACTTCAAAATTGCCTTCAAGTCTGGGGATAAAGTCAGTAAACGTACCTTAAGGATGGTATTAGCATCCATTAAGCTGGTTGAGGTCGATAAACGTGAACCCCTTTCCGAAGGAGAGGTCTTAGTGGTTCTCCAAAAAGAGATAAAATCTCTGCGAGAGTTGATTTCCGATGCGGAAAAAGCTGGGCGTGGTGATTTAATCGCGGAAGCTGAAGCAGAGATCCAAATCTTAAAAAAATATACCCCGCAACCCTTCACTGATGATGAAATCAATGCTATGGCAAAGGAAGCCATCACAGAGGTTGGAGCATCCTCTCCACAAGATATGGGGAAGGTCATGAAGGTGCTTATGCCAAAGGTTCAAGGGCGTGCAGATGGTTCAAAGGTTAGTGCTGCCGTTCGTGCCGTTCTGATGAGTGAGTGACTTAACCAATGGCTGGTAATCAAGCTGTAGCCCAAGATGTAAAAAATCGCCGGCGGAATATTGGATTAATTTTCCTGCTGCTGGCGGTATTTGTAATCATCTTGGTTGGTTTGATGATTCCATTTATTACCACCCAGATCGATTCTCAAATAAGTTCAGGTGAGGTCGCTTCTCGCGAGTTTGTCGCCCCGCGATCTCTGACTTACAGCAGCGATATATTAACGGAAGCTCAAAGAGAAGCAGCTTCAAATTCAATTCCTGCCATTTACTCACCACCTGATACATCCATTGCCAGGAAGCAGTTGGAAAGTTTACGGGGGACCATAGCTTTTATTTCAAGTGTCCGTGCAGATTCATTTGCTTCTATCGAAGAAAAGTTAGCTGACTTAGCTGCTCTCGAAGACATTGACCTCGACCAAGAAACCGCTCTTAGTATCCTCGAATTAAGTGATTCCCGCTGGCAAGCCGTTCAGCAGGAAGCAATCGTGGTCCTGGAACAAATTATGAGAGCAACAATCAGAGAAAATCAGCTTGAGGATGCGCGAGATAATGTTCCAGCCCTGGTAAGCCTCTCTTTACCTGAAGATCAAGCTGCAGTTGTATCTGAACTGGTAAATGGATTTGTAGCTTCAAATAGTTTGTACAGTGAAGTGTTGACAGAAACCGCTCGTCAGAATGCGCGCGAATCTGTAACCCCCGTCGAAAGATCGTTTGTTCAAGGTCAAACTTTATTGCTCAAAGGTCAAATCATCAGCGAAACCGATCTCGAAGCTTTAGAACAATTTGACCTCGTAAAATCGCAAACCCGCTGGCAGGACCTGCTCAGTGCTGGTGCCCTGGCTTTGCTCACCTTAACATATTTCCTGATTTACTTTAGCCGCAATCCATCATTAACTGCAGATTTGCGGGGTTTGACAGTTATTTTCATTCTTTTTACTGTCTTCTTGATTGGTGGACGTTTCATTGTAAACAACCAATCTGTAATCCCATACATTTACCCTATTGCAGCTTTCAGTTTGGTTGTAGCTTCGTTGTTTGGAACCCAAACTGCACTTGTCTTTACACTTCCTTTGACAATTCTCTTCACCTACGATACTCCCAATGCGTTCGAACTGACTCTTTATAATCTCGTTGGAAGTTATACTGGTGTTTTTGCTTTGGGAGCTGCAAGACGAATAACCTCCTTCTTTTGGGCTGCTGCCTTGATCGCATTCTCTGAAGTTATGGTTATCATCGCATTCCGGGTCGCGCAACCAAATGTGGATTACCTAAGCATTGCTGCGCTGATCGGGATAGCTTTAGTGAACGGTATTGCTTCCAGCAGTTTGGCAGTTCTCCTACAATATATATTGGCTCAAATCCTAGGCATGACAACAGCTCTGCAGCTGATGGAAATTTCACGGCCCGATCACCCCCTGCTGCAGTTCATTTTACGTAATGCTCCTGGAACTTACCAGCACAGTTTGCAGGTGGCAAACTTGGCTGAACAGGCTGCCGAGAACATTGGAGCAGATACATTATTAACCAGGGTCGGTGCGATCTACCACGATGCGGGTAAAGCACTCAATCCTTATTTCTTTATCGAAAACCAATTACCAGGCAATACCAATCCACACGACAATCTCTCACCCATTTCCAGTTCACATACAATAATCAGTCATGTGCCTGACGGGATTGAGCTGGCTCGGAAATACCGGCTTCCACGCCGGATACAAGATTTCATTGGAGAACACCACGGCACCATGATCACCCGCTACCAGTATGCCAAAGCAGTTGAAGCTGCTGGGGGTGATGAGGGCTTGGTTGATAAAAATCAATTCGGTTATCCAGGACCGAGACCTCGGTCTCGGGAAACAGCGATCTTGATGCTCGCAGACGGAAGTGAAGCCAGAGTCAGAGCAGAACACCCTCCAGACGAAAATGCTCTCAGGAAGGTAATAAAGAGTGTGATTGAACAGCGTTTATCTTCTGGTCAACTGGATGAGACGGATTTGACATTACGCGATCTGGATCAGCTGATCGACTCCTTTACCACTACCTTGAGAGGAATTTACCATCCCAGGCTTGAATACCCGGATGCAAAAAAAGAAATTCCGCCCAGGGCTGAAGAAGTACCGACCGTACCGATTATCTCAAGAAAATCATCCAAAATTCCAGCCAATCCTCCAGCAGATTCTTGAATGACGATCTTCTTAGAGATTGCACCCGCATTTGAAAAATCATCTGATTTACCAAATTTCGATCGTTGTGTTTTGACAACCCTCGAAGATCAGGGGATCCCGATCGAATCTGAAATAACCATTGTGGTTGATAATGATGAACGCATCCGTAAACTTAATCATGAATTCTTAGGTCAAGATGTGCCGACAGATGTCCTGGCTTTTCCCGCCGGGCATGTTGATCCGGATACAGGGAATCCTTATCTGGGAGATGTCATTATTTCATATCCTCGGGCCAAGGCACAAGCCGACGCAGCTAACCATCCAATATCTTCCGAGCTATGTTTATTAACCATTCATGGAGTCTTGCACTTACTTGGGCACGACCATGATCGACCTGAATTGAAGTCTGAAATGTGGAGCGCTCAGGCTCAATTATTAACAAAATTAGGTGTTCAAGTAAATTCACCCGAATTTTCTACACTGTCTGAATATTAAACCATGTTCGATTTTTTCAAAACACGTGCCTTCTCCTTCCGGTATGCATTCGGAGGCTGGTGGTATGTTATCCGGACCCAGAGAAACGCTTGGATACATGCAATTGTAAGCATTTGCGTGATTGGAATCTCCATCTGGTTGGGTTTGAACAGATATGATTGGGCTCTGATCATCATTTCCATCGCCATGGTGTGGACTGCAGAATTCATCAATACCGCACTCGAAGCCATTGTCGATCTGGCAAGCCCCGAACAACACGAATTAGCTAGGATCAGTAAAGATGTTGGTGCGAGTTCGGTATTAATCGCTGCAGGTTCCGCTGCGCTAATCGGCTTCATCATTTTGGGTCCACCCCTTTGGGCACGCTTAAGCAGCATATATAAGTAACGACACAATTTCTTAAAATAATTGAGGGTTTCTATGACATCTTTATCGTTTAAATTCGGCACGGTCGGTTCACCAAAATCAACACCCAAGAAACCTGGAGGCAGTGTTGGAGGAATTATGCATAGTGCAGAGCTTGGATTATCCTGCCTGGAATTGGGCTGGGTTAGGTCAGTTCGTGTATCAGAACAAACCTGCGCGATGATCGAATCTACGGCTGAAGAAAATGGTGTAGCAATTAGTGTTCATGCGCCTTATTTCATTAATCTTAATGCCAATGATGAAGAGTGGCCAAAATCCAGAAAACGGCTTATGGATGCAGCCCATTATGGCAATTTAGCTGGCGCTACTGATATTGTATTTCATCCCGGCTCTTACTTTCAACAACCCCCAGATGAAGTTCTGCCGCTTGCGATTGAGCGATTGAACGGCTGTGTCAACGAATTGCGATCGGCAGATAATCAAGTAATCCTGCGCCCAGAAACAATGGGAAAATCCGCGATGTTGGGTTCATTGGATGATACATTGCAGATGAGCCTGGCAATTGAAGGCGTCCAACCTTGTGTTGATATCGCTCACCTTTTTGCCCGGTCCGGCGACGGCACGGTAAACACCTTCAATGATTGGGCGAAAGCACTTGAAAATTATGGCAATCTATTAGGAGAAGACTCACTTAAACAACTTCACATCCATATCTCAGGTATCGATTATGGAGAGAAAGGAGAAAAAGAACATCTGGCTCTGGATGAGTCTGAATTTGACTATAGATCATTTTTCAAAGCTTTGAACGATTTCAATTGCCAGGGACGCATCTTATGCGAGAGCCCCATTCTAGAAGACGACGCTCTTAAGAGCAAGCAAACCTGGTGTGAAATTAGTGGAGAAAACTGTACCGATAAAGTTGTTGAATAAAGTTTAGCGAACCTGGTTGAAATTTATCAGTATCAGGTTTTGGTCGCAATCCGCGAAAGTATCGAAATTGATTTGTTCGGATAGCGGCAGCATGGCCTGGTCGAACAGCTGGACCCACAAAGTCTGGGTTGATTCTATTGGTGTATCACCCAGCACAAATTCATAACTCCCGGGACCGTAAGTATCAACCATTCCTAACATACCTAGCATTTCAACCGGTTCTACATTAAGAGTCCCTCCCAGTTGAACGAATAAACCCTGTTCAATGGGCGCGCCGCTTAGATCAAAAGCACGACCCGCGGTTCCCATCCAATTACATCCTAATTCAGGATGTCCGATATTGTTGATAGCTACTGGATCTCCGGGATGAAGCACAAAAGGCATGCCTTCGGAAGGTGTTGAGGTTGGCTGATTATCCCCAGGGGTTTCAGTTGAAATTACTGGAGTCCCTGTTTGAAGCGCAAGGGTGGAAGTAATAACCGCGGGGATTGTGTTCGTGGGTATGGCTGTATTTGTTGGATTTGGGGTTTGAGTGGCTGGTTCAGTTGGAGCTGGAGTCCAGGTTGGAGGCAGAACACTCTTTGGTGTAGGAGTTGCAGTTGGGTATTCTGCTTCAACAGGTAATGTTGGTGGAGGGAAGGGATTGATCGAGCTCTGGGGATTAATTAGCAGGAATCCTACCCCAATACAAATGCACAAGGTCATTAATACAACCACCACGGTTAGAATGTTCCAAATCAGAGCCGCGCTATCTTGGGCTGGTTCAAGGGCGTCATCAGAATAATCAAAAGGATCCATGGGTCACTTACCTATTCTAAGGCTAATATCTCAATATTACTTGTTTCACGCCGCAGGGCTACCCAATCACGTATGGCTTGCTCCTGCCGTAATAAACGTGCTTCCGGACTCAACAGACGATCGTTTTCGATCGCAACCACTTGGATTATATGAAATCCAACAGAAGTTTCTATCACCTGCGAATATTCTCCGGGCTGTAACCTAAATGCTTCCTCTTCAATCACCTTATGAGGCAAGTAATTCCGTGGTATCCAACCAAGATCTCCTCGGGTAACAGGATCATTGTTAGCTGCCAAGGTTGCAAAATCCCTGCCAGATTGAAGCTCAATATAAACCTGGGCCGCTTGATCTGCATCGAACAGAAAGATTTGGTGAAGATACACATGTTCAGCTGTGTTCGGAACTTCAGCAAGAATTTGATCACGCATCCAAGCTGCTTTGATCGACCTTTCTAAAATTTTATCGAAAGTCTCCACTGAATATCCATTCTCAAGCAACCATTGGTTGAACGGTGCATCTCCTCCTGCAGCTGCTGTCAATTCATTCACTCGTTCCGCAAACTGCTCTTCAGTCAACTCAAACCCATTTTCTTCTGCTCCTTGCATTAACAGGGACTGAGAGATTATATCCTCCAGAACAATTGCTCCTGCATCTATTCGATCGATGGAGGTGCCACTACCTTGAGCGGATATATAGCGGTTGAGTTCAGCCTCAAACTCATCAAGAGTAAATTCAACACCATTTATGATCACTGCCACAGGTATGGGGGTCGCAGTCGGTGGGACGACTGTATGTGTGCTGGTTGGTATCGGAGATGCAGCTGGTGGGTCAGTCGGTGGGACAATTGTTTCATTGATCCCACAGGATGCAATCAACCACAAAGATAGGAATAGAAAAAT
>JALHTN010000636.1 GCA_022865865.1 Anaerolineales bacterium | reverse complement strand
TGAGTCTGGACAGCAGAAGGAGTCAGGCTGGTTTGAAATCTTTCTCAAGCAAACGATTGGTCATGTCCCAGACGTCGCATTGATTGTCTTCCATATTATTAATATCAAAATAACTTGGGGAGGATGCCTTTAATTTATTGAACAAGGTGTTGCTCGCGCCTTTATTTCCCTCCAGGAAGCGAAGTGTCCTGCCGCCAGTTGAGTTGATCCAGGTGGATGGGATTTTTTTTGTTCAGGATGGGCATCACCGGATTTCGGTCGCCAAAGCACTGGGAGAGGATTATGTGGATGCAGAAGTGATCGATTTGGATTGCTGATTCAAATAATGATAAACACCGCCTCGGATTATAAATTGAGGCGGCGTTTTCGTAATTGACCCAATCTTGACAAATATATTTATATATTGATTGTTTATTAAGTCGGGGTCGGAACTTGTACCCCCGGTCTTGATTTAACGAAAATCCTGGTCGAGGTTTTAACCATCCGGGGGTATCACTCGCTTACCTGTGGAACTCCATTCATAGATTTTTGGGAGCTCAAGATTTAGTTCCAAATCCAAGGTATAGTCTCAATTTTCAGGACTATTGTCAATCAACTAGATGAGTTTCGCAATATTTATCAAATCTTGTTGAAATACTATTATTAAAATTCCTGAATATTGGCCCGGTTTACCACCAGCCATCCCCACATCATAATTTAATGTGCTGTGTACCCATGATCTGCAGATCATCCGGGACAGATTACCAATCAGGAATGCTCAGGTATTCAGGGTTTCTGTTTCCGATCCAGGTCCTGTTGCTCCTTTTGCCTCAACCGCCGTTTTTTTTCCTCTTCTTGCTCCAGGTCCTGTTGCTCCTTTTGCCTCAGTTTCCGTTCCTGTTCCTGTTGCTGCTCCATCTGGGGCTGATCTTCCTGCCGCAGCTTGCGATCCTGTTCTTGTTGCTGCTCCACCTGGGGCTGATCTTCCTGCCGCAGCCTGCGATCCTGTTCTTGTTGCTGCTCAAGGCGTCGCTGTTCCTTTTGTCTTTGAGATCGTTCCTTTTCTTCTTGATGTTCCAATAGCTGTAGTTCTTGCCGGCGCAGTTTTCGTTCCTCATCCTGTTGCCGTTCCTCTTCCAGTTTCGATTGTTGATTTTGTTCCATCTTAAATACCTTATTGAATACAAGTTTTGGTTGAATTCACACAGGCTTAACTGCTCGCGGTGTGGTTGTTACTCATCCTGTATGCCACGATATACTCGCTAACTCATAACTTTGCATCTCGTTTAATCATCTGTGACATCCATTGTTGGTGTGGGGACGTTGATTCAATCCATCTCCCGTGTACGCAAACTATAGAAAGCAGCTGTCTTTTATTATTAATCAAGATGAGCAAGACAGTCGGAAGTTACACGGCGCTCTGAATATAGGTATTGCTCTCTTGAAGATAAGTTTGAAGGATTGGTCGGATAGATTTTGCATCAACTCCTGAGCTAGCTGACCATTCCCGTATTAATCGATCTTCTAAATTGTTGAGCGCGTGATCCTGGGTTTGGTTGAGTTTTTTCGTCGTTTTCAAAGCAGCCAGGTCACGTATGAGACTGCTGATTGCGAGAAAATCCCCATCGGTCTGGACATCATCAATTCGTTCTTTCCATTTAATGGGATCATTTTCTGAATAATGTGGAGCGCTTCGAAGTATTTCAATTGCCCTTTGAATAAGCTCTTGAGATGCCACAAGATGAACGCGAGGGTTATTCAAACTATTTGTCGGAAACCAATAAATGCCATTATTGGTTTTAACTTTAAAACATTCAACTTCGACCCCATTTATAGGCTTGAATTCGATACCTTCAATTTGTCCAACACCATAATTGCGATGAACGACCATATCCCCTAGCGAGTACATAGGTATAAATTTTTCCATTGTGACCACCTTTCAATCTTGTCGTGGATTGTGAAAACGAGGCAACTATTATGGACAATATCAAGTTTGTTGCTGACCAAGGTAGCTGCGGAGTTTGTATTGGATTTCGGGCTGGCGAAGACGACGCATAGCCTGAGCCTCAATTTGCCGGATACGCTCTCGCGAAACACCGATTTTCAATCCTACTTCCTGCAATGTGTGTGTCTCTCCGTTGGATAGACCAAATCGCAGCTTTAATATCTGGACTTCTCTTGGGGGCAGCATCTCAAATATTTGGTCTAGATGTTGGCGCAACAAACTTGAAGCAGTAACTTCATCAGGATCAGGGGAATCTTGATCCTCAAGATAATCCCCCAAAACATTATCACCCTCGACTGAGATCGGTACATCGAGTGATAATGGATATTGAGATACCTTGAACATTTGCTGAATCTTCTCTGATGTTTCACCCATTGCTTCGGCTATTTCATCTACTTCCGGATCTTTCCCCATCTGCTGTCTTAGTTGATGCTGCATACGGAACATCTTGGACAACTGACCACTCATATGAACTGGTAAACGAATCGTGCGGCTCTGATCTGCCAGGGCCCTGGTCACAGCCTGGCGAATCCACCAGGTAGCGTAGGTACTAAACTTATAACCACGTTTATAGTCAAATTTTTTTACTGCCCGCATCAGGCCGATATTGCCTTCCTGGATTAAGTCCAAGAAAGGAACCCCTCGATGTGTGTATTTTTTGGCAATACTGATCACCAAACGCGAATTTGCAGTAATGAGATGTTCAGCGGCAATCCAGCTATCATCAATAATAAGCAGCAGTTCTTCATATCGTTTTGCTGACTTATCTTTGATAGCTGTTATTTCTTCCCTGGCGAGCAGGCCTCGCTCAATCCGCTTTGCCAAGTCAATCTCTTCCTCGAGTGTGAGTAATGGACGAAGACCTGCCTCGCCAAAATACAGTCCAACCAGATTATCCGGCTCATAATTTAGAAGGAAATTATCTTCTGAATATTTTGATCTGGTGTCAACCACTTCATCATCTTCCCCATCCGCAGGATCTTCGTCAGGGGCATCATGGAGGCTGTCATCATCAACAAATAAGATTCCCGCATCGCGAATGGCAATGAAAATTTGGTCCAGATAGTCAACATCTTGTTCGGCTTCAGGAAATAAGTGTCGTATGTCATTGTAAGTGACATACCCTTGCTTGGTTCCCAAGTCTTTTAGACTCGCAAAAGAATCGGGTGGGTTATCCACATCGAAATCGATGAGCAGTATGTTTTCTGTTAATCCATTCATACCAAGCAACCGTTGAAATTCGTTGATCCGGGTTCAGATTTTCCTGTATCGTTTGGTAAACAGGACGTTATCCGGTCGTAAGGGGACATCTCTACCATTAACACACCACCTAATAAAACCGAAGTAATATTTGCGCATCGTTTCTTGTGGATCATTGTCTTTAAAGATGCATGTTATGTAATTATTTACCACTCAATGAAACACACCGATAAATTGTTGTTCAGAATGCATGCGTATAGCAAAAAAGGATCTCAAAAAAAAATAATGACCTGTACGCACATCCCCGATCTCGTAAATCTATAATCAAGACTCTTTTAGTGAGACTTGCTCAAAGTTGGCCCCCTTCTTTCAATGTTGTCTATTATAACATATCGCCCTCCTTGTGATTGTGGATATAACTCTCGCCATGCATACTGAAAAGCTTGATAATGAAATAAAAATCCGTCTCACAACATGAGGCGCGAAGTATTGATTAATGGAATATTCAATAAAGACCAATCTTATCTTTTACCTGTCATTGTTCAGGGAATCTGTCACCCTAATTGTTCAACAGAAATGTCACCTTGACCCCAATCATCGCACAGGTATAATCGGGATTGACCCAAGGAAAGGCGAGCTGGGATTGGACAATCCAATCCTGCTCGTCTTTTTCCATCTCCTGAACTCATCCCAAACGCCTGCCTTTCAAGGTACGTCCATAACGACGCCAAGGGTAGTTGGCAGCTGGTTTGTAAGGAGCGTGCGATTTAGGTGTCTTTGCTGGTTTTTCTTGCACCAATCCCGATGGGGTGTCACTTTCACGCCAGAGGAGCAGGAGATGTACGCGACAGTCTTCTAGGAATTCTCGCCGGTTGAGTTTATGAAACTTCTCCGCATTGGTCATTGGAGAGAGGTTGATGCAGAGCAAACCCTGATCGAGGAAGGCCAGAAAGTGGATCAGATCGTTTTTATTTACAACGGGCAAGCTGAAGTTCTATCTAATGGGCAAAGAATCAACTACCTGAAAGATGGGGCCTTTATCGGTGAAATGGAATTAACCAAAGACAGGCCAGCAGTAGCCACGGTGAAGACCATCTCATCAACGCGATAAATGACCTGGCCATCGGTAGACATTAAGCAGTTGTTGATCCGCAACCCGAGTATGAATTCCACCATACAGACGATATTTAGTATGGACCTGATTCAGAAGCTGCAGAGACAGGCTAGCACCTCTATTCAGGTTTGATGTTTCGGCACCCCTCCTGGAGTTAGAGAATTACGCAGTTTTTATCAACGACCTGATCATCCAAAAGACTAATGGATAATAAAAAAAGGGGCTGCCCCGATCTTTTGGGATAGCCCCTTGATTTATCTTGTCGCTGAAAGTTCAATTCACCCGCTCTAGCACCGGTCGAAACTTATAGCCGTATATTTGATCTAACGAAAATTTCGGTCGAAGTTTAATTCACCTGTGGGATATCACTTTCCGACCCTCAGCGCCTCTTATTCAGATAAGGCCGCTGGATTGAGTCCTTCCAGGGTCATCGGAATCATAATAACCACATGATTTACCCGTCGAGCAGTTTCTCTCTATGATGCGATTTGATATCTGAGATGAGCTGGCTGAATTATCCCATTACCTGGTGAAAGAACAGAGGAGAGGGATCCACCCATGCTATAATTAAATTCACCTTTAAAGCATTCATTGTTTACCCATCTTCTTCATCCCAGCCACAGGCTTGGAGGTATGCATATCCCAAGAAGCGATCTAATCGAGGA
>JALHTN010000635.1 GCA_022865865.1 Anaerolineales bacterium | reverse complement strand
CATCTTCAAGCGGTTGGCGCTCAATTGGCTCCTGGTGTTCCTGGGTCAAAACAGCCGTCTTTTTCTCAATCGCTTCTATTGCATCCAGCGGTTGCCGGGCATTTGCCAGGGCTCGTCGCAGCGCATCCAGATCCTTCTCCAACTCCTGCACCTTGGTTTCTGCCTCATGGCGCGCTTCATCAAGTATTGCCATCCGCTCATCTTCAATCTGTTCAAGTCTCCCAGCCAGATTGGAACGCATGTCCTCAATATCCTGACGCACCCGCTCTGCATCATCCCTTGCCTGGCGAGCAAGATCACGTTGGCGATAAATCTCATCCAGCAAATCCTCGGCCCGCAGTTCCTGGGGGTCGATCTCGGATCGTGCTTTCGAAACTATCACTTCCGGAAGTCCCAATCGTTCTGCGATCGCCAGGGCATTCGATCGTCCTGGCAGACCAATTGTCAGGTGGTAAGTAGGCTGCAGCGATTCAAGATCGAACTCTACGCTCGCATTCGTCACACCCGGCGTTCCATGTGCGTAGGTTTTCAGTTCTGGGTGGTGGGTTGTGACCAGCGTGGTAATGCTGCGCTCCAGCAGGTGTGTTAACAGGGCGCGTGCCAGTGCAGCGCCTTCCTGCGGGTCAGTCCCGGCTCCCAGCTCATCCAGAATCACCAGCGAATACCGGTCCGCTTTTCCAAGTATGCGGATGATATTCATGATATGTCCTGAAAACGTTGATAACGATTGCTCGATCGATTGTTCATCGCCGATATCAGCGTATATCTGATCGAAGACGCTGATCTCCGAACCTGTTTCCACTGGGATTTGTAAACCAGATTGAGCCATCAAAGCTAACAAACCCACGGTTTTCAAGGTAACGGTTTTGCCACCCGTATTAGGACCAGTGATCACCAATACAAATGTCTCGGGGTCCAGATCCACATCTACCGGCACAACTGTTTCTGGATCCAGCAGCGGGTGCCGGGCTCCAAATAAGCGCATCCTGCTGCCCGGGTGGTGGAGCTCGCCTTCCAGCCGGCGTTCTTTTTTCGGAAAAGGGAGTAGAGTTGGTTCAAGTGCCTCGATCTCCTGAGCATATTTTGCTTTCGCTATAATTAGGTCTAATTCAGCGATGAAATCGATCATTGCCAGGATCTCATAGCTCGACTCACTGACCGTTCCAGACAATGCCAGCAATATGCGGCGTTCTTCATCCCGCTCTTCTAACTGCAGCTCGCGGTACTGGTTGTTCATTTCTACGACCGATAGTGGTTCGACAAACAGCGTTGCTCCGGAGGCTGATTGGTCGTGAATGATGCCTCGCACCCGGCCTTTAAAATCAGCCCGTAAGGGAAGCACATAACGACCATCTCGTTGAGTTACCAGGGCTTCCTGGAGATATTGGGCAATCGAGGAGTCGCTGACCATGTGCTGCATTTTTGTCAGCAGGCGCTCGTGAACTACTCGCAGGTCGCGACGAATGATCGCCAGCTTGGGTGAGGCTGAATCGAGCAGTTCTCCCCGATCCGATATGGCGCGCGAGATCGCGTCGATCAATCCAACCGGGAGCGGCATCTGATCGGCGATCTCAGATAGCCGCGGATAGGATTCCCCGGTTCGCTCAAAGGTCCGCACCAATGTCCTTCCCGCAATTAAAGTGGATTTAATATCCAGTAGATCGACCGCAGCCAGTACGCCACCATGATTGGCTAAATCGACCTGCTGGCGGCAATCACGCGCGCCGCCGATCGAGATATCCGGGTGAGTGACCAGTAATCGGATCGCCTCCCGCGTTTCAGCTTGCAAACTTTGAGCCTCTGAGAGATCAGTTGTGGGTCGTAGAGCGGTCGCTTTTTCTGTCGATGGATTGAAGGAAGTGTGATCAGCAATCCGCAGCAGTATTTTTGGATATTCCAGAGTGCGCAGTGTCTTTTCATCCATGGTCGACGAGTATTATACCTTTCCCTCCCAAAATAGGAGCTGCTTCCCGGTGAACCTTGTACCATCTCACCAGGTAATTTATTTGGAATTCATCTTGAGACCCACCTGCCCATGATCTGCAGTCTCTCTTCATTAACCACGCTAGAGACGAATTCTAATCAGATTGCTTACAATTCCCAGGCGCGTTGAGAGAGGTGTACAATAGGAATTCGTGAAAATATTTATCTTGAAAACAATTGGAATATTCACACCATTGACTGGAGGGAACCCATGCAGGATCTCACCGCATCCATCCTCGAATTAATCCGCCAGACAGCCACAGATTTACCACCCGATGTCGAAGCAAAATTACGCATTGCAGTTGAGCAGGAAGAACCAGGCTCCGCCGCTAGGGGAGCTTTGGAAACGATCTTAGAGAATGTGGACATGGCTCGCCAAAACTCCACCCCTATCTGCCAGGATACAGGTACACCGCTCTTCTACGTCCAATATCCACAAGGCTGGAGCACCCGTAATCTAAGGCAGCAGATTCAACAGGCAGTAGTGCAGGCAACCCAGCGAGCCTACCTGCGTCCCAATGCAGTCGACTCTCTTAGCGGCAAGAACACCGGAGACAATCTCGGTGATAAACATTTCCCTACCATCCACTTTGAAGAAACTGATGGCCATACCCTGCAGATGGACCTGATGCTCAAAGGTGGTGGCTGCGAGAATGTGGGTGCCCAATACTCACTTCCGAACAGCGCCCTGGGAGCTGGGCGGGATCTGGCTGGCGTACGGAAAGTAACTTTAGATGCGGTCCAAAAAGCTCAGGGAAAAGGCTGTGCACCAGGGATTCTGGGTGTCGCCATTGGAGGTGATCGCGGTTCCTCCTTCGCAGCATCAAAGGAAACGCTCCTTCGCCAGCTGGATGATACCAATCCTAATCCTGACTTAGCAGACCTGGAACAGCGCCTGACCGCAGAATCCAACCAGTTGGGCATTGGACCCATGGGGTTTGGTGGGGTAACGTCCGTTCTCGGCACCAAGATCACAGCCACTCACCGCCTGCCGGCCAGTTATTTCGTGTCTGTATCTTATATGTGCTGGGCATACCGCCGGCGGCGAATGGTTGTACAGGGCGATCAGATTACCTATCAATGACACGGAGGACAGAATGCACAAGGTATCAATTCCTATTCGTGATGAGACAATCCAAAGTCT
>JALHTN010000634.1 GCA_022865865.1 Anaerolineales bacterium | reverse complement strand
GGATAAATCTGGCAGGATTCTTTTCAGGTTTAGCGATCATGTACCTGACAGCCTACCTGGTCAAATTCTGATTTTTTCTAGCTGACTAATCAAAAAAAGACTTCTAATTTGGAAGTCTTTTTTTTGCTGGGGGTCGAGGATTCGAACCTCGGCTTACGGTTCCAGAGACCGCTGTCCTACCGCTAGACGAACCCCCAAGGGGTATGGAGGCATTCTATCACGCCTAATTCTATCCGTCAATCGGGTCATCAATTAGCCGGTAAAACCTAAAAAATCATCCAAAACCTAATGATCTTATTAGAAATTCATACTTAGTGGATATAATTATCAGCGAGATAGGTGTGAGATACTTTTGTCATTATTTGGGATGGACCCCTGATCATTAAATTTCTGGAGTGAGATGTATATGGATCAAACTGAATCAAGCGCTTCGACCGATTTTATTCGCACGATTATTAATGAGGACATGAGGACCAACAAGTATGATGGTCGCGTCCATACCCGCTTTCCACCGGAACCGAATGGCTATTTGCATATTGGTCATGCAAAGTCGATTTGTCTAAATTTTGGCGTCGCAGCTGATTATGGTGGACTCAGCAATTTACGATTCGATGATACGAACCCCTCCAAAGAGGAACTTGAATACGTTGACTCTATTCTAGAGGATGTGCGCTGGTTGGGGTTCGATTGGGAAGATCGCCTTTACTATGCCTCCGACTATTTCGACCAGCTCTATGATTATGCGGTCCAATTGATCAAGATAGGGAAAGCATATGTTTGCGATTTAAGCGCTGATGAAATACGGGCTTACCGGGGAACGTTCACGGAACCGGGAATAGAAAGCCCCTATCAAAATCGTTCCGTCGAGGAAAATCTGGATCTCTTTGAACGGATGCGGGCTGGAGAATTCCCAGATGGCTCGCGAACTCTGCGTGCCCGGATTGATATGAGCTCTCCCAATATCACCTTGCGGGATCCGGTGCTTTACCGCATATTGGATGTGCCGCACCACCGTACTGGCGATAAATGGTGCATCTATCCCATGTACGATTTCACTCACTGCTTATCCGATTCGATTGAAGGTATAACACATTCGCTCTGCACCCTGGAATTTGAAAACAACAGACCCTTGTATGATTGGGTACTCGATCAGCTGCAGGTTTATCATCCCCAGCAGATTGAATTTGCCCGTCTCAACCTCAGCTATACAGTACTCAGCAAACGTAAGCTGCTGCAGTTAGTCCAGGATGGATTTATAGAAGGTTGGGATGACCCCCGCATGCCAACGTTGTCTGGTTTGCATCGTCGTGGGTACACCCCGCAGGCAATTCGTGATTTCTGCAATCATATTGGTGTTTCCAAGACCAACAGCATTATTGATATTGCATTACTAGAACATTTTATTCGCAAGGATTTAAACCAGCGCGCACCACGCGTATTTGGTATCCTGCGTCCATTGCGCGTGGTGATAACGAACTATCCTGAAGACCAGGTGGAAGAGCTGGAGGCAATTAATAATCCTGAGGATGAGACCATGGGAACTCGCAAAGTACCATTCTCCCGGGTTATCTATATTGAGCAGGACGATTTTCGTGAGGTTCCTCCGCCCAAATATCGCCGCCTGACTCCTGGGAGGGAGGTCCGCTTGCGATATGGATATTTCATCACCTGTGTTGATGTCGTCAAG
>JALHTN010000633.1 GCA_022865865.1 Anaerolineales bacterium | reverse complement strand
GCCTGGATGACATCCTTCGAAGAACTGCTGGCCTCCTCAAATCCCCATGCTAATTAATCTCGCTCACCGTATTTTGAGAGTTTACTGGTTCCTGGTACGACCGGTCACGTTGGGTGTCCGCATCCTCCTGATCAAGGAAGGACAGGTCGTATTGGTTAAACACAGTTACCAGGATGCCTGGTTTTTACCGGGCGGTGGTGTAAAACGCGGCGAAACATTAGAGCAAGCTATCCGGCGGGAGACGGCCGAGGAATGCGGAGCAGCGCTCCATCGAGTGCGTTTCATAGGCACGTACACGAATTTTGTCGAAAACAAAAGCGACCATGTCACCCTCTTCCTCTCAGAGGATTTCACCATCCAGGAGGTAAGCGATCATGAGATCGAAATGGTATCTGCATTCCCGTTTCAGCAGCTGCCCGAGAACACCTCACCAGGCAGCCGGCGCAAGATCGCAGCTTTCATAAATGAGAGCCTGGAACCAACCGGGATATGGTGAAATTAGAAGGTTAATCCACACCTAATCCACGCACCCCATTTCATTGGTAAAATTGGGGGACTTAACAAATTTACTTATGGAATGAGAAACCCATGCTAAAGAAAATATTAATCTTATTGCTAATCACCTCAGTTTTCCTGGTTGCTTGCCAGAGTACCGCGAGCGACCTTCCTGCAGAACCAACCGCAGAGAGCGCCGTAGACCCGGATGGCGCAGATACAGCCAGCACGGAACTACCAGCGCTGCCAGAGGTTTCACCCACCCCAAGTACACAGGACCAGGGTACAGCCAACTGCACCGTCGTCAGCCAGCAGCCAACTCCGGGTCCAACTGAGCAATCGCTGGTTCCCCCAGTGAGCGATGATGACTGGACCCAAGGACCTGATGACGCCGCGGTTACCTTTGTCGAGTATGGAGATTTTCAATGACCGGGCTGCTCAGTTCTTGCGCCCGTGTTGGCGCAGCTCGCAGAAGATTATCCAGAAGATATCCGCATTGCCTACCGTCACTTCCCTTTACTCAGCATCCATGACAAAGCCGGCCTGTCAACTCAAGCCTCTGAAGCTGCTGGCGCCCAGGGTAAATTCTGGGAGATGCATGACTTGCTGTTCGCAACCCAAGGTGAATGGAGCGGGTTAGAGCTAGAAGATTTCGAAGCCTGGTTGGAAGAACAAGCGGGTGAACTTGATTTGGACGTCCCCCAATTTGTGGCTGATCTGAATAGTGACGAAAATGTCGCTTTCGTTCAGCAAGCCTGGGATGATGGTAGTGCCGCTGAATTCCCCGGAACTCCGCTGGTGATGATCAATGGGCGTTATTACAATGGCCCTACCGATTATTGGAACCTGGAAGCCATCACCAAGATGATCCAGATGGAAGATAAGCAATTCACCATCTGCCCACCGATGACGATTGACCCGGCCAAGAGCTACGAGGCAACCATACATACCGAGAACGGTGACATTGTTGTGGAGCTCTTCCCAGACGTGGCTCCGATCGCGGTCAACAGCTTCATCTTCTTAGCGGACAATGGTTGGTATGATGGGGTCACATTTCACCGGGTGCTGCCCGGCTTTGTGGCTCAGGGTGGCGACCCCAGCGGGACAGGCTTCGGTGGACCCGGTTATGCTTATGAGATCGAAATCTCCGAGGATGTGACCTTCGACCAGGCTGGCTTATTAAGCATGGCCAACAGCGGTCCCACTTCTAACGGCAGCCAATTCTTCATCACGCTCGAGCCATTACCCAACCTGGATGGTGGTTACACGATTTTTGGTCGCGTGATCTCAGGCATGGATGTGGTCGAGCAAATCACCCCGCGCGATCCAAACCAGAATCCGAACCTGCCGCCAGGGGATACTATCTTGGGTGTTACCATCAGGGAGAAATAAATTTTATGGGGAGTAGGGCATGCAAGTAATTTCCGAATTGGTGGATTTCATCCTGCACCTGGATGTCCATTTAAATGCCATCATACAGAACTTTGGTATCTGGACTTACTTGATCCTGTTCCTGATCATATTCCTGGAAACTGGTATCGTAATCACGCCCTTCCTGCCAGGAGATTCGCTGCTCTTTGCAGCCGGATCGTTCGCGGCATTGGGTTCCTTGAATGTTTTCGCCTTATTCATCATCCTTTCCCTGGCTGCCATTTTAGGCGACACAATCAACTACTGGATCGGGCATTTCATCGGTCCCCGGGCTTTTAGCGGGAACGTCCGCTTCTTGAAGAAAGAGTATCTGGATCGCACCCACGGATTTTATGAAAAACACGGTGGCAAAACGATCATCCTGGCCCGTTTTATTCCCATCATCCGCACTTTTGCTCCCTTTGTGGCCGGGATCGGCGCCATGGATTACCCCACATTCTTATTCTTCAATGTGATCGGGGCTGTGCTGTGGGTAGCGCTGTTCACTTTTGGGGGTTATTTCTTCGGCAATCTGCCGTTCGTGCGCGATAATTTCACCATCGTCATCCTGGCCAT
>JALHTN010000632.1 GCA_022865865.1 Anaerolineales bacterium | reverse complement strand
TATGGACCTGCCCTTGTTGAGTAAGCAAATCTAATAACTCTTCAAGCGATTCTCTGGGGAATTTCCCGAAAACCTCGTTTTCTTCAAATGGTAATTCGAAAAGTGCGCAACGAAGGTGGGCTAATAGGATCAACAAGTTATCAGGGTTGATTAAAGCATTTTCTGGTGAGCGATCGAAGAAGTATTGGGGATTTTGAGCGAAGAACTGGTCCAGGGGGCTTGCGGTTGTGACGAACACAACTAGTGACGGATCCTCACCGCGGCCCGCTCGACCTGCCTGCTGCCAGGTGGAGGCTATAGACCCTGGATAACCTGCCAAAATTGATGCATTCATCTCACCAATATCAATACCTAATTCAAGAGCATTGGTGGCAACAACCGTGCGTACTTTGCCTGTCCGTAAACCTTCTTCAATAACCCTGCGATCCTTTGGAAGATAACCACTCCGATAACCCCTGATCGTCTCTATTACCCCTCCAAGTTTGGAAATATTAATATTATTCCCATCCTTCCCCAACCCAAGATTCTGGCGAAGATACGTCAATATCAACTCAATATTTCTCCTGGATCTGCCAAAAATGATGGTTTGGATATTATATGTGTATAAATCCTCGGCGAGGCGGACACTCTCCAGCAGCGCGCTTCTCCGCAGGCCAAGATCTTCATTGACGATGGGTGGGTTATATATAAGGAAGTTAATCGGACCGCGTGCTGATCCATCTTGATCGGCTAATTGAACTGGTTCTTCGATCAAATCCCGGGCTAGTTCTTCTGGATTAGAAATGGTGGCCGAGGTCAATATGAAGCGGGGTTTGGATCCATAAAATTTTGATATCCTTTTTAAGCGTCTAATAACGTTGGCAACATGCGAGCCAAACACACCTCGATAAGTGTGAATTTCATCGATAATTATGTATTCAAGTTCTGCAAAAAAATCAGCCCAGCGCGTATGGTGAGGCAATATTCCCATATGCAGCATATCTGGATTGGTGATTAAAATACGTGCATTATCCTGGATTCCAGGGCGATCTTTTGGTTTCGTATCGCCATCATAAACTCCGATCTTAATTGGAAATAATTGATTTATCTGTTGATCGGGGGGACTTGAAGGTTTATCGAGGTTGCTATTTTCTAAAGATCGAGTGATTTCCACAAGATCTTGACATTGGTCTTGACTTAAAGCTTTGGTTGGAAAAATATATAGTGCCCGTGCTGTTTCATTTTTGAGTAAATTGTTTAAAACTGGTAAATTGTAGGCTAACGATTTTCCACTTGCTGTTCCGGTAACAACAACCACGTTTTGATGGTTATTTGAATAATCCCAGGTAATGTTTTGATGCGTGTATAGATTCTTAATACCACGATTTTGCAGTACTTCGACCAATTCGGGAATGATGTCCTCGGGCATTGGATCATATACAGCCAATCTTGGGTTAATTTTCCGCCATTCAGTAATATTTGTATATATCGATGGTTCTGAGCGCCAGTGGCTCAATAGTTGGTTTAGGCTCATAAATTTGATTAATTGGTTGCAGTTCTTTGGAGGAGCTTTTATTTAATAGAAGTTGTTATTTTTTAAGTTCTTCTTCCCAGCGGTGCTCATTCCATTTCAACTCCTGCTTCTGACTATTATCGTGAATGTTTGAGCGCATTATTCTGGATTTTGTTCATCTTCCAGGAGTTGGATCAAAACCCCACCTTTGGGAGTAAAGCGTTCACGAGTGAGGATAATGCTGTCCTCACCGGTCACATTATCCAGGATTTCTGTTTCGATTTCTTCTAAATCTTCTAAGAATTTTGATAAATTTTCAAATTCTTCTGATTTGATGGTGAAGAATTCTGCCTGTTCTAATAAATGCTGCCCGATATGATTGAGTACTTGTTTGCGAAAATCTGCCAATGAGTGGTAAAAGAGGATTTTTGGGTAGTTCGAGATTGTTCTTAGGAAATCTCCCGCAGCAAGGGTGCGAAGAATATGATCTTTGATCAAGAAAACTGGTTTGCGACCAACTTGTCGCGATAGGTACCATTCAAATCCGATCGGGGCACGAATATCTTCTCCAAGTAATATCAGATGTAAATCAGTTTCCAGGATTAATCTCTCATCAAAAGCCTTGTTACCAATGGGTGATAGGTTGATTTTCCAGCCTAAAGTGACTGGTATCTCTGCTACGACGCGGCTCACCAGATCTCGCTCAGCCGATAAATCATTCGCTGCAGATAGATAGAGCTTTATCGTATCGATCACAATTCCATTTCTCAATTAATCTGTTGAGGAAGCAACTCTAGGTGCTTCTATCCTTTTTCGAGGATCTTTGACTCCTATGATGAGCACCAGCAATGTCACGATTCCTGCTGCTCCAGATAGAAGGAATGCTGATTGGTAGCTGATATTATCAATTAATAATCCGGCCAGGATAGGTGCAATAAACGTGGCCGGTGCCACAAGAGTGTTTGATAAGCCGATATAGGCTGGTCTTTGGGATTCCGAACCGAATTCTAATGTCATTGAAAGGGGAACTGTCCATGCGGCGACATTAGCGATACCTGCCAAAATGAAAATTGGAAAGAACCAGGCGACTCCTTGGGCACCCATGGCTAACAGTACACTGGCAATGGTGGCGACAATACCAATCTGTAGAGTTAACAAATGCCCACGCCGGTCTCCAAGCCAACCCAGGAGGGGGTTCATTGCTACCTCTGTGAAAAGCAGCAGACCGGTCATAAAACCGATCAAACGCTCATCAACTCCAAACTCACGCACAGCATAGATTGTATAGAAGGCAAAACCCATCGTGGCGAATTGAGTGAGCATACGAGCCAGCACGTACCAGCGAAAATCTCTATCAGAAATCAGGATGGTGCGCAGACTTTCTCTAAAACTGGTTCCATCCTGGTTCATCGTCTTGATTGGAGGAACCTCTTCCTCCTTAGTCAATGCTAAGAACACGAACGAGAAAACCATCATTACGCTTGCTAGAAGAAAACAAAGTGTGAAATCCAAAGGATAGTAATAAGCTGACAGAACCAGACCCGCAAGAATTGCGGCAATAGCCATTAAAAAAGTAGCTGCAGCCGATTGGACCCCAAAAAATCTGCCGTACAGGTTAACGGGAACAATCTTGGCAATTAAACTCTGCCAGGCAGTTGCAGTGAAACCCCCACCGAAACCCTGCCAGATCAAGAGAATAAATATCAGAATCAAAGACCACTTCACGCCAATTTGTGGAGAATACCAGGCCAGGATTGCCAATCCTACGAAAGGTAATCGTTCATTCAATGTCATCACTAAAGCCATGTTTTTATATTTACTCAACCTTGAAACTCGGGGGGCAGTGAACAATTGGGGCAGCTGCCAGCCAACAGCGTGAATCGCTGGTATGAGACCAATCAAGACCGCCGAATCTGTTAAATTGCTGACGAATAGCGGGATGATGGTGATAAAAGAAGCGAAACCGAGTGCGGCCCCGAAAAAGCCGCCATCCAGGACATTGACAGTGAAATTAAAACGCAAGTTCTGTGTGTGCTTAGAATTCATATGATTGCTCAAGAGAAATGAAAGCCATTATACCAAGAACTAGAATATCTGTTCTGTTTAGGAGTCTGTGGGGAAAATTAATGTCAGCCAAATTTCATATCTCGACACCATGATAATCTTTGAGAATATCGGATGTTCGTCGTATTTCAGATTCAAGCTGGGCCTTGGTCCATCCCAGACCAATCCCAATTATCTCTGCAAGTTCAACGATTACTGCCTCGGAGGACAATCCCGATTTCGCGATATTCGACCGTCTGAGGACAAAATCATCCAGGTGTACAACTTTCTCAGTTTGGATAAGGTGAAGGATTTCTTCTTTTGTGAATTCAGGGAGACTGGATAATTGTTTATTTGTAATGGTTGAGCCTTGCATTAAGAACTCCTCCGATCGAGTACCGTATCTAGCAAGTAAAATCCTGATACTTTCCTTGGAAGAATCTGTAGCGGATGCTGAGTTATTAATCCAGGATTCGAAATCATTAGAATTCCGGGGAAATTCGCGTCCCCCACCTATCGCAATTTCCAAAGTACTCGTTTTCCGAGTGCGATCTAATTCAATCAATACTTTATCCGTTACTTCTTCGGAGAAAGCCCGGAACGAGGTCCATTTCCCGCCGATCAGATGATAAATAGGAAAAGCAAACTTCTCGCCAGGAGGGGTAATTTGTATGCTGTGATCTCTGCTAATCTGACCGGTGGTTGTCGATTCACTGGCTGGTAATGGACGGACTCCGGAAAATGTAAATAATATTTGATCACGATCAATGGAAATCTCCGGAAAAACGATCTTTACCATGTTGATGAAATAATCAATCTCTTCATCCGTGCAACGCACAGAATCTGGATCTTTGACTGGTAAATCCGTGGTCCCGATCATGACCTTATCTTCAAATGGGGAGATCAACACTATCCGTCCATCCGTATTCTCGAAGAAAAATTCATTCTCGCCGATTAACTGGCGAAGGCCTGGATGATGGATGATAAGATGAGAACCTTTGGTACCCCCGATAAATTGTGTTTCATATCCCAGCTTCTCATTTGTGATGTCAATCCACGGTCCCGAAGCATTGATCACAATCCTGGGTTCAATTTCGAGGATATACCCGGTCATTTGGTCTTTTAGAGTGATGGTATTTTTTGTTGAACCAATGGCTGGTAGGTAATTCAACGCATGTGCGTTCGGATTAGCGCGCTCCCCATCCAGCAGCATATCGATACAAAGTCGTTCAGGAGCAAGCAGTAAACCGTCGTAATATCTGGCGGTATAAATTACATCTGGATTGATCCCGGAGAATATTTTCCGGGTTTCCTGCTGTGAGAAGAATTGATGCTTGGGGACTATCCTATCTTTACCGGTGTAAGCATCATAGAGCATCAGCCCGACCTTTATGACGAGCGCGCCTCTTTCTGAGGGTTTGTCCAGCAAGCCGAAGAATTTCAATGGTGCATTAAACAGACCTGAAAACAGTTTGAAAATAGGAATAATCGTTGGGAGAGGTTTTACATAATGGGGTGCATTCTTTATGAGGTAATTTCGTTCTTGTACCGCTTCCCTGACCAAACGAAATTCTCCGTTTTCCAGATATCGAATTCCACCGTGGATCATATGTGATGAACCTGCACTGGCTCCGGAACAAAAGTCATTGCGGTCCACTAATAACACATCCACACCCTGGAAGGCGAGGTCGCGAAATGTACCGATACCGTTTACACCAGCTCCGATAATGAGCACTGAAACCCGAGGATTCTTGCGAAGATGATCTAATACTTCCTGACGATTCATGAAGTGATCGCTTTACCAACCGGATTCCGAGTCACTATTCAACCCAATCGAAGGTGCGTGTGACTGCTTTTTTCCACTCTGTAAATAAGGTTGTACGAGTAATGGGATCCATTTGGGGATGCCAGGCTTTTTCCTGCTCCCAATTTGTGCGCAGATCATCGCTGTTTTCCCAAAAGCCAACCGCCAGTCCAGCTGCGTAGGCAGCTCCCAATGCTGTAGTTTCGGAGATTTTAGGTCGTACTACCGTAACGCCGAGAATATCCGCCTGGAACTGCATCAGCATATCATTTACCACCATACCTCCATCTACTTTCAGCTGGGATAACTCGACACCGGAATCAGCCTGCATGGCATCCAGGACCTCTCGGGTTTGGAAGGCAGTAGCTTCCAACGCGGCTCGAGCGATGTGGCCTTTATTTACAAAGCTTGTGAGACCTGCAATAACCCCGCGTGCATCGGACCGCCAGTATGGGGCAAACAAGCCGGATAATGCTGGGACAAAATATACCCCACCATTATCCTTCACACTGTTCGCCAGCGCTTCAATTTCTGAGGATTCTTTGATCAAGCCCAGATTGTCCCGCAGCCATTGGACCAAAGCTCCTGTGATGGCGACGGAACCTTCCAGGGCGTAGTGCGCTGGTTTCTTTCCAAACTGGTAAGCCACAGTGGTCAGCAAACCACTTTCAGAGGCAACCAGCTCTTCCCCTGTATTGAGCAGCAGGAAGCAGCCAGTGCCGTAGGTGTTTTTTGCTTCTCCAGAGTGAAAGCAGGTTTGTCCAACCAAAGCTGCCTGCTGGTCACCCAGGTCGCCGCAAATTGGAATTAAGGCTTCGAATGGTCCTGTTGGAGTGCTGGTTCCCCATGTCTCAGGGTCGCTTGACGGTACAATCCTGGGCAGAATCTGTCGAGGGATAGCGAAAGTGCTGAGAATTTCCTCATCCCAATCGAGTGATTCTAGATTCATCAGCTGGGTGCGGCTTGCATTGGTTACATCAGTGACGTGTGAACTACTTTCCGGTCCTCCGGTGAGGCACCAGATTAACCAGGTATCGATATTGCCAAACAGGGCATCACCATGTTCAGCTGCCGCTCTGGCACCTGGTACATTCTCCAAAATCCAGATAATCTTGGGAGCGGAGAAATAGGTTGCCAGAGGCAGTCCAGTACGTTGACGAAATCGATCGCTGCCGCCATCCTGAGCCAAGTTATCGCAGATCCCTTTTGTGCGAGTATCCTGCCAGACGATGGCGTTGCCAAAGGGTTTCCCGGTATTTTTATCCCAGAGCAAGGTTGTTTCGCGCTGGTTGGTAATACCAATAGCCTGGACTTGATCGGCTGAAATATCTTTCTTGGCCAATGCCTGGCGAACAACAGCTTGCGTGCATTCCCAGATTTCAAGCGGGTCGTGTTCTACCCAACCTGGCT
>JALHTN010000631.1 GCA_022865865.1 Anaerolineales bacterium | reverse complement strand
TAACCAGATTCCACCGTTGGCTCACCTGGTCAAGAAACGTGCCAAGGAGCTCAATTTGGGTTGGTCCTTCCCCTCTACCCCTATTTATTGAGATGATACAAATTATTTATTCTGGAAATTTTTCATCACCATAGCTTGATGCATCTTCACTAAATTTCCAGAATTGTAGATCATTTATTGATATGCTATGGTATATATCACCTTCTTGAGTTCCATGATCAACGATAGTGAATTGTTCGATACTCGGTTTTGTTAGCTTTACTTCCTTTTTTCCAATAACACTACATTGCCCACTGAGATAAATTTCAAGACTTTTAATTACCTGTTTTGTTGTTGTTAAGGTTAATATAGTATTCTCATACTTCCATGTACCAATTTTTTCAATCTTTTCCTTGCTACAAATCATTTCATTAGGATAATAATGAAAGGTTCCTGATGGGTAAAAATGATATCTATCAGTCCAACCTGCAGCCATGAAACCATTTTGTTGCCATATTCCCTGGAGACTAAATGTTCGCGAATTTTCTTGACTTTCTTGTTCAGCCAATGGTTTCCAGTAGGCATTTTCTGCCATAAAGGTTTCGATATCGGCACGGGTATACGTGAAGTCGGCAGGTTTGACCTGGCTGCCGTTGCTGATCCCCAGATTGGCGATATTTTTCCCGTTGAGCGTGATAGTGGCAGTTTGCACAGAGGCTTCGGCAAAAACCGTCATGAGAATCTGTGCCCGAGCAGCAATGAGTACAATATCGCCTGCTCCAAAATACTCACCTTCCAGAACACCGTAGGCGGCCCCCTCCCTGAAAGTGATGCTGGTGATATTTACATCGGTGCTTGTCCACTCATTACGCGGGTCAGTGATCATGGTCTGCAATGCAGAGCCAATATTTGTGGCGGTATCGGGGCTGCGGGCTATATCAGATAGCGCCGGTCCCAGGATCAAGATATCCGGCAAAATTACCACGCTTCCCGCAGGGGGGGATTTGCCCTCAAGTTCCACAAAATAATAATAAACAATTGGTACTGGTGATGGCCCAGGTGTGTTTGCCAGCTTTGGGGTATTCGTTTTAGTAGGCGGCAGAGTTTGGGTTGGGGTTGGCGTAAATGATGTAGCAGGTGTGCTCGTATTAGTTGGAGTTGGTATTGGGGTTTGAATATTCTTCGTACTAAATATACACGCTGTAATTAATAAGATACTGCTGGCTAGAAATAGGTAAATCATAAAACTACGAAAATACTGTTTCGACATGAAAAGCTCCTTTCCAAAGAAATAGCCAATTATAGTAAAGAAGAATAGCGCTTAAGTTAGATTGAAGCAAAATCTACAAAGAAATCTATGAATCCCAGTTGGGAACTGGAGTAATACAAAATGTCTGAACAACAATCTTCCAGCCAAACCGATAGAAAACGTGAAGTACGGATGGGTGGGGGAAGGCATGGTGTCCTGCGGATCGAAAAAGCCAATGATATCCGCAGCACAGCGCAGCGGCTGCTGACGTATATCAAACCACACCAGAGTACCCTCGTTATCATTTTCCTGAATTCCACGTCAACATAAAATTATCTTCATATTTTTCAACTGGCGAAGAAATTTTGAAGAATATTCCATCTAGATACCACGTCAAAATAAAATTACCTTCATTTACGTTCATCTGGCGAAGGATTTTGGGGGAACTTCCTATATTGTAGTATTTTCGGCACCACCTTGTCATGAATTTTATGAATAATTCTTGTGAAGCAGAATATTGGGTAAGGTAAACAGGCCTCGTAAAACACACTGAAGCCAAAACCGGAATATTCGACACTATTTTCTTAGGACAAACAATTTTCATACACATCCTGATACGGATATTTTGCTGAGAGCTTCATAACCACATATCTTGCCGTTCTGATAATCTTCCCAGCAAGAAAAACATACTTCAAACGGAATGTCTTGATTTGCTGTCTGTATTCTGAAATGCATAGAGAATCAAATTTGAACAGTAAAAACAGATTGTATGCAAGC
>JALHTN010000089.1 GCA_022865865.1 Anaerolineales bacterium | reverse complement strand
TGGGCGATGGCGGTTTTACTCAACGGCATGACCCCGAGGGAAACGACTGACCTTACCCTTGCCTTGGCAAATTCGGGTGAGATGCTGGATTGCACGGTCGCGGTTCCGGTGGCTGTCGATAAGCACTCCACCGGCGGTGTGGGGGACAAGACAACTCTGGTAGTGCAGCCATTGGTGGCGGCCTGCGGATTGCCGGTGGGGAAAATCTCTGGCCGTGGTCTCGGATTCAGCGGCGGCACGCTTGATAAGCTGGAGGCGATCCCCGGCTGCCGGGTTGACCTGAGTACTGAGGAATTCCTCGAGCAGCTAGGTTCAATTGGGGTTGTATTAACCGGACAAACTGCCGACCTGGCACCGGCAGATGGTAAGTTATATGCTTTAAGGGATGTAACCGGTACTGTTCAATCAATCCCCCTGATCGCTTCATCCGTGATGAGCAAAAAGATCGCCGGGGGTGCAACAGCGATTTTGCTGGATGTGAAAGTAGGCTTAGGTGCATTCATGAAGGATCTCCCGGAAGCTGAGCAGCTGGCTGAACTGATGGTGGATATCGCCAGGGGTTCGGGTCGCAAGGCAGTTGCTTTGCTCTCCGATATGAACCAACCCCTGGGCCGGGCGGTAGGCAACGCACTCGAAGTACGGGAAGCGATTGCCACCCTGCAGAATGATGGACCAGCAGATTTTGTAGAGCATTGCCTGGTGGTTTCAGCGTATATGTTGGCTCTTGGTGACGCAGTCCAAAATGTTAGGGAAGGACGAAACGCGGCAGAAAAAGCACTTGCAAATGGCGCGGCCTGGAATAAATTTAAGACTTTGATCGAAATGCAGGGGGGCGATGTTGGCTACCTTGAAAATCCAGAACGGTTTCCAAAAGCACCCCTAATTGAAAAGATTCCCTCGCCTCGCAGCGGATATTTAAAAGAAATCAACGCATGTATCGTGGGAGAAACTGCAGTTCAACTAGGTGCAGGAAGGGCAAAAAAGAGCGACTCAATCGACCACTCAGTTGGGATCGAAGTGCTGCACAATGTTGGTGATTATGTTGATGAAGATCAGCCTGTTTATGTCGTTCATGCCAACAACCAGGAGCGTTTAGCTGCTGCGAGCGAACGACTGCTCACAGCACTGCAGTGGAGCGAAACTCCAGTTGAACCACTGCCGCTTTTTTATAAAGTGATTGGAGAAGATTAATCACCATCAAAAAGTTGAGCACGTTCATTAAAACTCTCAACCAACCATACATGGCGGGAGGGATCATAATGTACGACTGCACAAGAGGTGTTCCCAAAATGGAAGCGGGCACCGCTGAAGTTCACTTGAGGCACGATGCCCAATATGACATACAGCACCCGGTTTAGAAAACCACCGTGGGAGACCACCAGGTAATTACCCGCTGGTCGTTTGATCAACTCCTGTACTGCTTCTCCAGCACGTAAGTAAAGATCCCAATTGCTCTCACCAGCATCCCCAATCGGGCTATATGGAGTCATGAAATCAGGGAAGGGATGCTTTTTGGAAACCGCTTCAAGAGGAAGTCCAGCCAACACGCCATTGTCGATCTCTTTCCAGCGATCATCCAACACGAGCGGCGCAGCTAAAATATCGGAGATGATCTGCGCTGTTTGTTGGGCACGTGATTGGGGACTGGAAACAATTTGGGAAAAGGTATTGCCTTCTTCCTGCCACCGGGCAGCCAGTGCGTGTGCTTGTGCCTGACCTTTTGCACTCAGGTCGTACTCGGCGCGACCCTGGTAGACCCCCTGCGCGTTACCTGTAGATTCACCATGCCGGAGTAAGGTGATGCGGTGAGTATAAGATTTGTCGAGTTCCGTCATTGCAGATTTTATTCAGATCCATTCCCTGGCGCCGCGCAGAAAAACTGGACCCGGCATGGGTTTCTTGCCTGCCGGCTGCACCTGTTCCAGGATCAACACCCCTTCTCCGGTGATCACGGCTGGATAATCTTCAAGGATTAGATGCCGACCTGGTGTATCAACATGTTTCTTTTCCGAGGCTATGATCGGCATAGTGCGCGCCTGGTGGATTTTCAGGCGTTCATTGTTCCAGGTAATAAATGTGCCTGGCCAGGGTTGATATGCTCTTATTTTGCGCTCTAAGGCGATGGCACTCTGCTTGAAATCCAGCTCCCCATCACTTTTCTTAAGCATTGGGGCGTAGCTGGGTTCACCTTCCTGAGGAATTGCCTGCAGGTCACCGTTGAGATAAGCGGGTAAGGTTTCAATAAGCAGCTGTGCGCCGAATTGAGCTAGCTTTGGTGAAAGGCTGCCAGCAGTTTCCTGATCTGAGATGGCCAATTCCTGTTGGCTGAGTATGGGACCCGTATCGATCCCTGTATCCATCCTCATGATGGTGACCCCAGTTCGCGGGTCGCCATGCAGGATGGCTGCCTGGATCGGTGCGGCACCCCGCCAGCGTGGGAGCAGAGAGGCGTGAATGTTGAGGCTGCCATGCGGTGGTAAATCTAAAACCTCCGGCCGCAGGATTTGTCCGAAAGCAGTCACCACAATTAAGTCGGGATTCCATTGCTTCAGCACCGACAGCGCATCCCCATCTGCCAATCGCCGGGGTTGGATCACAGGAATTCACAATTCATCCGCCAGGGTTTTGATCGGCGGTGGAGTCAGTTTTCTTCCCCGCCCAGCAGGACGATCTGGCTGCGTGACCACACCGCTAACATCGAAACAACCTGCTAACGCTTCCAAAGAGGGTAGGGAGAATTCAGGTGATCCCATGAAAACAACTCGAATTGGCATAGGTAAATTCTAGCACAGCAGACTTGTCCGGATCGATCATGTTGTCTAACAAATAGGAGATTCGGCCTATTTTCGGGTGACGCGCTCAAAATTCAGGTAAAATCAATTTACGATGAGTGATGTGAATTCACCTTCCTTCTGGGAGGAGAGCTACCGGAGTGGTCGAACCGGCTGGGATTTAGGCATGCCAACACCAGTATTTCAAAGGCTGGCTGAGAGCGAAATCTTCTCACCAGGGAAAATGCTGGTCATCTGCGCTGGACGAGGGTATGACGCTCGTTTGTTTGCCCGGCGGGGTTTTCAGGTCACGGCAGTTGATTTCGCCGATCAAGCTGTCAAAGAGATGCAGTCAATGCTTAATCCGGATTTATCCATGGAGGTAATCCAGGCCGATCTTTTTGATTTACCAGCTTTTATGCAGGAGGAGTTTGACTATATCCTGGAATATACATGTTTCTGTGCGATCGATCCTCAACGGCGCACTGATTATATAGAGAGCGTCAGCAGCTTATTGAAGCCAGGGGGGTACTATATTGCTTTGGCATTTCCCATTGCTCAGAGGACTGGAGGGCCACCATTTCTCGTCACACCTGATGAGCTGATCGATCCCCTGGGTGATCGCGGTTTCGAATTGATCACCCGGGAAATACCAGGGGATTCCGTACCAGGCCGCGAGGGAATCGAGGAATTGTTAATTCTCAAGAAGAAAGCCAGTTTTTTCTAATGGTTCCCCGCTTCATTCTGACTCCTTACTTCCTGGATCAACCCCTGCCCGGGTTGGAACCGCTTAAAGATCCGGATTGGGTGGTTAATAAACCTGAGCTGCCGGATGGTTCTGCCCAGGCGAGAATGGCAGCTTTGTACAAACCATTAGCGGAATTGGTGGCAACCGTGCTTAACTCGGGTGAGCTGCCAGTGAGCGTGGCGGGTGATTGCTGCACCAGCATGGGTGTCCTGGCGGGTCTGCAGCGGGTTGGTATTGATCCTACCCTGATCTGGTTTGATGCCCATGGGGATTTCAACACCTGGGAGACAACGCCCAGTGGATTCCTGGGCGGCATGCCGCTGGCGATGCAGGTGGGTAGAGGCGAGCAATCCATCATGGATGTGCTCGGGGCAAAACCACTGGCTGAAGAGAGGGTCATCTTGAGTGATGGTCGCGATCTTGATCCAGGAGAGCAGGAAATCCTGAATGATTCAAATGTAATCCACATTAAGAATATCAGGGGTTTATTAGATTACCCGCAGCCAACAGGACCAATTTGGGTGCACTTTGATACGGATGTGATCGACGCTGGGGATGCCCCGGCGATGAATTATCCGGTGTCAGGGGGTCCGAGTGCGGCTGAGCTGCAGGAAGTTTTTAATTTCCTGGCAGCTACTGGACAGATCACTGCCGTATCCCTATCTTCCTGGAATCCTGATCTGGATCAGGATGGCCGCAGCCGGATGGTATCGATGGGTTTGTTGATGAATTTGATCGAGCACCATCCCTGATTTCTCCAAAATTTATCTGGTATCATAATTGAGCTCGCAAACTTCATCTATCTGCAAAGGTGTCCCTGCTATGCCTGTAGCTGTCGATCCAGAAGGTATTTCAGCCCGAGCGATCCAGGATTTTGTTGACCTCAAGGACAAGCGAATTCTTGAGATCGGCTGTGGAAAAGGTCGCTTGACCTTTCCTCTGGCTGAGGTTGCCAGTCATATCACCGC
>JALHTN010000630.1 GCA_022865865.1 Anaerolineales bacterium | reverse complement strand
CCATATCCTCCAATGCCCGCCGTAAACGACGGGGATTGGTTATTTCATCGCCTGGAATGTCTCTCCGGCGTCGCCACCTGCGGGGAATATTGAGGCGATCACTCAAGCCCATTTGCGCCAGAAAAGCCCCAAACCCATAGTCAGCTAAGATTTCGACAATTTGACGGTAGCGGCGGAGATATCGTGGTCTGATCAGCATTGGATTATTGAAATTTCGAGAAGTGAATGCGTGCTAATTCTCGTGAAAATTTACTTCGTTATTTCCCAAACCTGCACAATTTGGCACTAACCGATTCTATCACAGGATGGTTTCAAACCCTTGCAAACCTGGATCGCTCGCAGCCTCAAATTACCAGATCTTCAATATACCAATAGCAGATGCTTTATAATCAGTAATTCGATAAACTGTCAAAGGCAAAACCAAAATGCTGACCATTAAACGCTACCCAAACAGAAAATTCTATGATACGGAAGAGAAACGGTACATCACACTTGAACATATCAGTGACCGTATCCGTGATGGACGGGAGATACAGGTCATAGATCAGGGTTCAGGAGAAGAGATCACCTCCATCGTCTTGACTCAGATCATCTTTGAGCAAGAAAAGAAACAATCTGGATTCGTGCCGCGCTCAGTGCTAACCGGACTGGTTCAGGCGGGCGGCTATACCATGGGTCGCATGCGCAGTGCGCTTGCCAACCCCCTCGAATTACTCAAACAAATTGACGAAGAGATCAACAACCGCATTGATCTGCTGATCAAGCAGGGTGAGCTGGCAGAGGATGAAGCCCGCCGCTGGCGCGATAAATTGCTCTCAGATGACGAACAATCCAGCCAAAAACCAGAACTGGATATGGATGAATTCCAGCGCTTATTAGACGAGCGTGGTGTTCCATCCAAAAATGAACTCGAATCCCTCTCCCAACAGCTCGAAGTACTGATGGGTAAATTGGATGCCTTGGATGAGCATCCTGACCTTGAAAAGTAACCTTTTGCACCCTGAAGGCATCTAATGATTAGCGATAAGGAACAGAAGACAATTTCTCTTAAAGCTTTGCGGGATGGTGACCGGGCAGAATTTGCCCGCTTGGTTGAGGAATACTCCCCCTTGATCTATCGTTTAGGGTTGAAAATGCTCAATAATCCACAAGATGCCGAAGATATTCTCCAGGAGACATTCATCAAAGCCTATAAGCATATTGGTAAATTTGATGGACGGTCAAGTATCTCTACCTGGCTATACAGGATTGCGACCAATGAAGCCCTGATGTCTTTACGCAAAAAGCGCCCAGAGACCGTCTCATTCGATGTTCCATCTACTTACGAAACAGAACCTCAAGAGCCGCTGCAGATCGTGGATTGGTGCTGCCTCCCGGAAGAAGAATTCTTAACTGCAGAAGGACGAATGCGGTTAGATGAAGCTGCTGAACAGCTTCCAGACAGTTTACGGGTGGTCTTCGTACTGCGCGATATCGAAGGCTTATCAACCCGGGAGACTGCAGAAGTGCTTGATATCAGCGAAATGGCGGTCAAAACTCGGTTATCACGCGCTCGGCTGCGCCTTCGTGAAGATCTATCGACATATTTTGGAAAACTGGTGGCTAAGGAATAATTTATGCACAGGCACGAAGATTGTCGACAGCTGCTAGATTCGCTCTCAGGTTTCCACGACGGGGATTTGCCCCAGGAATTGTGCGACGAGATTGAACTGCATATGAAGGATTGTGATAACTGCCGGATCGTTGTGGATACATTGGGTAAAACGATATCCCTTTACCAATCCTCTTCAGAAGAAGTCCCCGTTCCAGAAGATGTTCGCCAGAGACTTTATCACCGCCTGGATTTGGACGAGTTTCTGAAATTGTAACCATCTCCACTTTCTCGCATCTAATCCTATGATGAAAAGTTCCAGGACTCAGCCTGAGGATCTGCCTTTCGTAATCTTGCATAGCAAAGGCGTTACCTCACCCGCGAAATCCGAAAACTCAGCTGCTGAGCTTCGACCAAAGGATACCTGCCCTTTTTGCCGGACTGGTCACCTGGAATACAACGGAATGCTAAATTTAGAATGCCGTGAATGCGGGTATACAGTCGCTGGATGTTTTACCTGATAACCGTATGGTGATACCTCGGTGAGGTATCCAAACTAGAAAATATCTTATGGAGAACAATATACAGTGGAAGCATTACTCAATGAAGAGATCACAAGTCAAGTAATAGAAGCTTTTACAAAATTAGATCAGCCGGTTGAAGTGCTCTTTTTCGGTCGCCAGGAAGATTGCGAGTACTGCGATCAAACCCTGCAGCTGGTGGAAGAAGTTACCGCCTTATCGGATCAAATATTTCTCAGCCGATATGATCTTGAAATCGACACAGACCTGGCAGAGCAGTTTAATGTTGATAAGACCCCTGGGCTGGTAATTGCCAGCCGGGAAAACGGTCAATTGGTCGATTATGGTGTCCGTTTCGCAGGCGTCCCCGCAGGTCATGAGTTCTCTTCTTTGATCCAGGACATCATCCTGGTATCGGGACGCGATTCTAAATTAAGCCAGCAAACTCGTGAGATGCTCGCCGATCTGAAAGAACCGGTATCCCTGCAAGTGTTTGTCACCCCAACCTGCCCCTACTGCCCACAGGCGGTTATCTTAGCCCACCAAATGGCGATGGAAAGTTCCTTGGTTCAGGCAGAGATGGTGGAAGCGACGGAATTCCCCGATCTCTCCAGCAAGTACGGAGTTAGTGGTGTCCCGCAAACGACCATCAATGAAGGTGCTGGACATGTGGTCGGGGCAGTACCTGAACTGCAATTATTTGCTGAGATCCTTCGCTCGATCAATGCCAACTAGAACCAATTCATCCGGGCAAAGCAAAAAATACCGCATACTTGCCATGGCACTGATCGGGGGCGGCCTGTTGATCGTAGGTATTGTCGCGTTGGTACTGCTGCCAAAAACCACATCCCCAAACAATGAACCAGAGGTTGCAGTGAATGCACCAGCCAGAGTGGATTTCCCTGCCCCTGAACTTCAGCTGCACGACCTTAGTGGTCAAGCAGTCTCTTTAACTGATTATCGCGGGCAGGTTGTGCTGGTCAATAATTGGGCAACCTGGTGCCCCCCATGCCGTCAGGAAATGCCCATCCTGGATGCCTACTTCCGCGATCACCACCACCAGGATTTCGCTATCGTGGCAATCGACGCCGGAGAACCGCTTGATATTGTGACCGATTTTATCCAGCGTTACAATATGACCTTTCCAGTATGGGTCGACCCCAGCAGCTCCGCGCTGAACAGCTTTCGCAACAATTACCTGCCCAGCTCCTACCTGATCAACAGGGGTGGACAGGTGATCATGGTCTGGAGCGGAGCTGTCACCCGCGCATCTCTAGAACAAAACATAACCCCGTTACTAAAGGATTGATCATGAATGCTAAAGTTAACTGGCACAAAGGATTAACTTTCATCGGTCAAGCAGATTCAGGCTTTTCGGTTCCGCTCGGAGGTAGCCCAAGCGCAGGTGGAGATGCTGATGGTTTCCGCCCCATGGAGCTGATTGCGACTGGCTTAGCTGGATGCACTGCCATGGATACCATATCCATCCTGCAGAAGAAACGCCAGGAAGTTACT
>JALHTN010000088.1 GCA_022865865.1 Anaerolineales bacterium | reverse complement strand
AGGTATTTCCTTATAATTATTGCAAATGATTTGCAATAAGGTTGTTCTGTATGGGTGATCTGGTAAGCGCAGCTCAAGAGCGCCTCCGTGCTCAAGGTGGACGGCTGACGGCTCAACGCCGCTTGCTGTTCACGATCCTTGACTCTCTCAGCGAGCACCCAACTGCCGAAGATTTATTCCTTTTAGCTCGGGAGAAAGATCCTGACTTAAACCTGTCCACTGTCTACCGCACCTTGCGCTGGTTAGAGGCAGAAAACTTGGTAAGTGCACGTGTATTTGATGAAGGACGTCGCCAGGAAAGGTTCGATCCGGCCCTGCCAAGTGAGCACCATCACTTTATGTGCACCAGCTGCAGGAATGTAATCGAGTTCGACAGCAGTTTATTTAGCTCTATCAAATCCCAGTTCCAAGAATTAAATGGAGCTCGTGTGACCACTGGTTCGATCGTGCTATACGGATTATGCGCAAATTGCCGAGAGTCAAGGATTGATAGGGACACATCTATGGGGGTTGATTAATTATGCAATACCCAACTACTATCCCAGTGCCGGTTGAGACCGGAGTTGGATGTATTGCCTTGGTAGGTCACCCGAACGTTGGAAAGTCGGTTTTGTTCCAAATATTGACTGGTCAGAGGGTAATTGTTTCCAATTACCCTGGCACAACTGTAGAAGTGACCCGCGGCAGTCTGCGAAACCTGCCCGAAACCACCCTGGTAGATACTCCAGGTGTAATCGCTTTTCCCCCTCATTCTGAAGACGAACAAGTCACAGGGCGAGTACTATTGTATGAACCTTTAAGCGCCATTTTGCAGGTAGGTGATGCAAAGAATTTACGCCGCACATTAAACCTCACCATCCAGTTGGCGGAGATGGGTGTGCCGCTTGTGCTGGCACTGAATATGATGGATGAGGCCCATTCAAGGGGTATCAGCCTGAATCATGCTTTGCTGGCAGAGTATCTGTCAATACCAGTCATCCCCACCACAGCCATCCGCAGCCAGGGTCTCAAAGAATTAACCGCTGCATTAGGGACCAATCAATCACCGAATTTTCGATTGGCATACCCTATTGAAATCGAAAATGCGATTGCTAATATCAGCACTTATTTCTCTGCACTGCAAACCCCAATATCCAACCGGGCGCTCTCACTGCTCTGGTTGAGCAATGACCCGGTAACTGAGAAGTGGCTGCAGGAACATCTCCAAGAACAAAATTACCAAGAGTTGCATGCCCAGCGACAATTATTGCAGCTATCCTTCATCGATCCTCTTTCATACGTTATCCAGGGAGCGCGCCTGGATTATATGGAAGGGGTTGTATCAGCAGTTGTTGTAGATGCTGGAAATGGTTGGCGTGGAATTTCAACCACACTGGGCCGCCTGGCAACCCACCCGATCATGGGATGGGCGATACTGGCAGTGATCTTATATGGTCTCTACTGGTTTGTCGGTGTCTTCGGCGCAGGTATCCTGGTTGGATTGTTAGAAGAGGGCCTTTTTGGTCAAGTGATCAATCCCTGGGTGGTAGCCCAGGTTAGCCGCCTGGTACCTATACCACTCCTGGTTGATCTATTGGTCGGTGAGTATGGTCTCTGGACTATGGGGGTTACATATGCCCTGGCCTTGATCCTGCCCATTGTGACCACCTTTTTCTTGGCTTTTGGAGTCTTGGAAGATTCTGGTTACCTGCCTCGGTTAGCTGCACTGAGCAATCGCTTGTTCCAGCGAATGGGCCTCAATGGAAAGGCAGTCCTCCCGATGGTTCTTGGATTAGGATGTGTGACCATGGCCACACTGACCACCCGTGTTTTGGAAACCAAGCGGGAGCGTTTATTAGTGATTTTGCTTCTGGCCCTGGCGGTCCCTTGCTCTGCGCAGTTAGGGGTTGTTATGGGTATTCTGGCTGGAGTTTCATTCAGTGCGATGTTGATTTGGAGTGGCGTGGTAGCGATTGTTTTGTTGGCGATTGGCTGGCTGGCAGCGCGCCTTATGCCGGGTGAGCGAATGAAACTGCTGGTTGAGCTGCCCCCAATGCGTTGGCCTGTATTATCAAATGTCATTTTGAAGACGTTGGCGCGGATCGAATGGTATCTCAAAGAAGTGATTCCGCTATTTTTACTTGGGACTGCCATATTGTTCATACTTGATCGAACTGGCATCCTCAACCAGATTATCAAACTTGGCGAGCCATTGGTTTCTGGCTGGTTAGGGCTGCCACCCGAGGCAAGCGCTGCATTTCTGCTTGGTTTTCTGCGGCGTGATTTTGGCGCAACCGGCCTCTTCGTCATGCAATCTGAGGGTCTGCTTTCACCGATCCAAATTGTGGTCGCCATGGTTACGATCACGTTATTTATTCCCTGTCTGGCCAGTGTGCTGATGATCGCTAAAGAACGCAGCTGGAGAACAGCGATTGCCATGGTAGCCCTGATTACACCATTGGCATTTATTATCGGTGGTTTACTCTTTCGACTTCTATCCACGGTAGGGTGGGGTATATGAGCTCTCAGTATATCGAATGTGTTTTGTGTGGATATCAATATGATCCAGACCAACACCTTGCCTGCCAGGCCTGTCCCCTGCATTCAAACTGCAATTTGGTGTGCTGCCCTGCCTGTGGTTACCAGACGGTTAACCCCCGGCGCTCCTTTTTAGTCCGGCTGGCGAGCTACTTGCCGATGTTGAAACCATCCTCCAATTTGGCGAGCGAAACCAAGGAAGGGATTACCTTGGCTGATGTCCCCCCTGGCAGCCAAGCTGAATTAGTTGGATTTTCAGATACTTTTCCCGCTGATCGGAAAGCGTATCTGCAGTCATATGGCCTTGTGTTGAACCACCAGGTTCGGGTGGTACAGCATAAGCCAGTCACGATCATCCGCTTGGATAATATCGAACTTGCACTGGAGAATAGCCTGGCAAAGGGCATCATGGTGCTTTTATTGCCAGCTGGGCGACCAAACGGAACGAAATTCGATTCCAAGTGATTATTGGGGAGGAATCTTCCAGGAATCAATAATATTTTCAAATCCATCATTTTCCATATAAATGTGTGAGTTGTTGATTTAATACTCAGGAAAGCCTAAAGCTGCCTGGTATGTGATTAATTCCCGGGAAATGGTATGGACCAATCCCAGCTATTTTGAGGGTTAATTTACATTATCTCTATGTGATACCTTACTCAGGCAAAAGAATTCGCTTGAATCGACCTTACAAGTTTGTCTGCTCACCTAATAAGGGGGTCAGGTAAATTTAATCATCAGCATGATAGAATCCCCGCGATGCGAATGCAAATCGGTAGGGGAAAATTCGTTCCCATTAAGGATCACTATGAGCACATCCCACATCTTGCTTGTTGAAGATGACGATCTTGTTTCACGAACGGTCGAGCGCAGTCTGAGCAAAGATGAATTTCAGATCAGCATAGCTGATAATGGACTGGATGGGATTAAGGTTGCCCGTAAATGCTCGCCGGATTTGGTTATTCTGGATGTGATCATGCCCGAAATTGACGGTTATGAAGTCTGCCGGAGAATGCGAGCCGATTCACAGCTTTCCGATATCCCCATTTTATTCCTGACAGCAAAGATCAAAGACGAAGATAAGGTCAACGGTTTTTTGGCTGGTGCTGACGATTACCTCACCAAGCCATTCAATATCGATGAGCTCACCCTGCGCGTGCGAGCAATATTGAGGCGCACGCGCAGCCAGGTCCCCATTGAAAAACCTGTCTCCTCAGACAATCATTTCACTCCAATTGCCCGGGAAATCCTTCTGGAGCTGCAGACACAAAAAAAATCCTCAGTTGCCAGTTCCACCTTGGTGGTCGGTGATTATGTTCTGGATACCCAGACCTACGAACTTTATACACCAGCACATGGAAAAGTGCGTCTAACCCCAATTCAGTACGACCTGGTTCATCACATGATGAGCAACCCGGGACAACTATTTTCTCCCGGTCGCCTCCTGGATGAAGTTTGGGATTACCCGATGGATACTGGCAGCCCGGATCTGGTGCGGGTTCATATCAAGAACTTACGGGACAGGATCGAAAAAGACCCGCGTTCTCCTGAATTCATCCGCACGGTACCTGGCTATGGTTACACAGTAGAACACATTCCCTCATTAGAGTGAGCTGTAACCTTCCTCATATTGATCCCTGAAAAATTCTATGTCTTCAACTTTTTTGATTTCCCAATCGCAGGTCATTTCAACCGAACCACTCCGCATCCAAGAAGTAGCGAATTTCCTCGGGGAATTAGCTGTCGTGGATGCAGATATCGATGATGTCCAGGCCTGGATCATGGGGGAGACCAAACGGATCATGGGAGCAGACTCGGCAACCCTGTATTTATGCGATGAATCAAATATGCATTGTGTAATAAAGAAAACCAGCTGCAAGGGAAGTGAGTGGAAAAGCCAGGTGATACCTGTGGATGAGGGCGGGGCGGTTATGGAAACTATCCACAGTGGGAAACAGCACATATCGCCGGTGACCTCTGGAGGCTGGGTTTATTATCTACCTCTGGTGGTGGATGGTGGCGCTATTGGAGCCATTGAGTTGGGATGCGAGCATCAGAAGCTTGACGTTGATTATTTGCTGGTTATCAGCAAGATACTTGCTCATAATCTATCTCAATCCAGACTTGCTCGCCGGGAAGAGGCAACCATCCTGGAGATGCAAACTTTTCGAGGCCAGCTTTTAAATTCACGCAATACACTGCGAGCCTTTTTTGATAGCAGCCCAGCCTCAATTTATATCGTAGATCCAGGCTATAAGCTGATCGCCATTAATATGAGCCGGTCAGCCCTTGCTGGGCGTTTACCTCAAGAGCTGGTCGGGGAACAGTGCTTCGCGGCACTCTACCAGCATAATGAGCCGTGCCCGGGTTGCCGGGTGGCAGAAACATTCCAGGACGCTCAAAAAACACGTAGAATTGAGCATCGATCATATGAGCGGGGTAGCGGGGTCGAGATCGAAATCAGCACATTTCCAATTTGGGATAATGAGCGGCAGATCGTGCAAGTTTTTCTTTTTGAAGAGGACGTCACTGAACGCCAGCATCTGCAAGCCTCTTTAGCTCAGTCTGAAAAGCTGGCTGCTGTTGGTCAGCTGGCTGCTGGAGTTGCTCATGAAATCAATAACCCACTGACCGCTATTCTGGCAAATGCCCAACTCATTCAGCGCAGTTTGCCAGCACAAGCTACAGAACAGCTCGAGATGGTTGATCTGATCATTCAAGCCAGTGAGCGTGCTTCTCAATCGGTACGTGATTTGCTCGATTTTGCACGCCGAGAACGTTATCAGATCGCACCGACCGATCTTAATGAGACCATCCAACGCACATTAGCCTTGATGGGGCCGGAATTAGGTTCGCGATATATCTCCTTACAATTTGATCCCGCCATCAATTTACCAGTCATAAACGCAAGCCAGGATCACCTGCAAGGTGTGTGGCTTAACCTTTTAATCAATGCCATCGATGCTATCGACCAGGGTCCTGGGGTGATCTCCATCAAATCCTGCAAGGTTGATCAATCAATTCAAGTTTCCGTCACCGACAGCGGTGAAGGTATTCCTGCGGATCAAATCTCACGAATCTTTGAGCCATTCTACACAACCAAGGAACCGGGGCACGGTACAGGCTTGGGTCTATCCGTATGCCACCAAATTGTAACGCGACATGGGGGACAGATTCGCGTCAACAGCCAGGTGGGTGAAGGGACAACTTTTACGGTTATTTTGCCCATTTCCTAAGGTTTAATTCTCCCTTTACGATAAAATACAATTCGCACTTCAAATACAATCCCCATTTTAATGAGGCGAATTATGGTTATTGGTGATCGGCATAATAAAACTCAAATCAAACATCTTGGAAATGGGTTGATATTACGCCGGGCGACTCATGCAGATAGTGAACAGCTTTCAGCATTTAATGCTCGTATTCATAAGCAGGAGGATTCGGATCAACCTGATCAACGAATTAGCGAGTGGACACATGATTTAATTCGTCGTCCCCATCCAACTTTCAACGCAGCAGATTTTACAATTGTTGAAGATTTAAATTCGAAGAAGATTGTATCTACCCTGGCATTAATCTCGCAAACTTGGTCCTATGCGGGGGTTGATTTCAAAGTGGGACGGCCGGAATTGGTAGGGACGGATCCTGAATATCGGGAGCGCGGATTGGTCCGAGCCCAATTTGACACGATCCACGAATGGAGCGCTGAACGTGGTGAGCTGGTCCAGGGGATCACAGGCATTCCTTATTATTATCGCCAATTTGGATATGAAATGGGATTGGAGTTGGGGGGTGGGCGATCTGGATTTATACAGCAAACTCCAAAACTAGAAGGGGATGAACCATTCTCACTACGCCTGGCGAAAGACTCCGATTTGCCTTTTCTGGTTGAGTTATATTCAAAATCAAATGAGCGTTATCTGGTGAGTTGTGTTAGAGCAGAGCACCTCTGGCGCTATGAATTGAGCGGGAGAAGCCCTCAAAATGTGAATCACTCCGTGATTAAAATCATCGCATCAAATAGCGATGGTGCCTTGGGATATATTAGCCATCCTCCCTATCGTTGGGGGGCAATGATGGCAGTTACAGGCTACGAAATCAAAGCAGGAGTCTCCTGGGCTTCAATAACTCCAACAGTGATTCGCCACCTGGCATCTGTTGGAGAAGAATATCCGGCGGAATATGACAAGGAGGGAGATCTCGAGACGTTCGGTTTTTGGTTAGGAAGCCAGCATCCTGTTTATGATGTGATCCCAGACAAATTACCTAAGGTGAGAGATCCATATGCCTGGTTCCTGCGGGTACCCGATCTCCAAAAATTTATCCAGCATATTGTTCCGCAGCTGGAGGCGAGATTGAGAACCTCACCGATGATTGGACACAGCGGGGAAATCAAGCTAACCTTCTATGGGTCAGGTTTGCGTTTAGTGCTTGAAGGGGGTCGCTTGGTTGCGGTAGAAGATTGGAAGCCGCAGCCTGATCGGAATTCAGGAGATGCTGGATTCCCAGAATTAACTTTCTTGCAGCTGGTATTTGGTTATCGGAGCCTGTCAGAACTTAAATATTCATTTGCAGATTGTTGGACGCGAGGTGAGCAGACTGCAATCCTCCTGGATATCCTCTTCCCAAAAATGGCTTCCAGTGTTTGGCCTGTTTCTTAAATCCTGGTGATTTTTCCTCGGCATGGTCTTCTAGGATGTGTAGACCGGTATGTTCCAATGCTTGTATTTGGCTAACTTTCCGCGTACTGCTTGCTGGTAGAGTTCCCTAAGTCTGGTCGTGATCGGCCCCATTTTACCTGTCCCAATTTGCCGGTGATCGACCTGGGTGATGGCGACAATTTGTGCCGCGGTGCCCGTCATAAAGAGCTCATCGCTCATATAAATCTCAGTCCGGTCGATTGGACGTTCGATGATCTGGATACCTAACTCTTGACGAGCGAGTTCCATCGCTGTCCTGCGGGTGATCCCCTCCAGGATGTTTTCCGTGATGGAGGGAGTAATCAGGGCTTCATTGCGAACCATGAAAACATTCATGGCACTGCCTTCTGAAACATGACCATCTTGGGTAAGTACCAGCGCCTCATCAAATCCAGATTTAACAGCATCGGTCTTGATCAAAGCTGAGTTTGCGTAGGCCCCACTCACCTTTCCTCGGGCTGGGATCATATTGTCATCCAACCTGCGCCAGGATGAGAACGTGACATGTGCATTAGTGTCGTTAGCAACGTAACTATCGAATGGTAAGGCCGCGATCGAAATTTCGTCTACCAGATCGTGTAGTCTGACACCGATAATCTCATCTTCTTTATACGCTAGGGGGCGGATGTATATATCGCGGCGATACTCTTCCTTGCGCAGCAGCTCCAGGGTGATCTGAGTCAGGCTTTCCGGGTTGTGGTCGAAATCCATACACATGACTCTGGCCGAATTCAACAATCGTTGGAAGTGGTCAGTTGGCCGGAAGATATACAACTGTTCTTGTTCTTCATTCCAATAAGCACGCAAACCCGCGAAAACCGCGGTACCATAGTTGAACCCATGGGTTAATACGCCTACTTTTGCTTGAGAGTAGGGGACGATTTCACCTTTAAAATATGCGTATTTCGGAAGATTCACTTTTCAGGCCTCCTGGTATAGATGGATGAATGCTATCCTGGCTGGATTATTATAACTCAGGTCAAAAGTAAAGATTTGCAGCGCCATTTAATTATTCAAATTCCAGCGGTTCGGTGTATACTCAAGGATGGGCATCACGAGTAGCGCGAGATAATCATCCCTAGAAATCGACCGCGTATCCATGTGATGAAATACCAGAAAGAGTTGATCTGTGTGAGGAGAATTGGTCATGAAACATGCTGTGAGTATTAGCTTAGGTTCATCGAAACGTGATAAGACGGTCGAGGTTGAGCTGCTTGGGGAGCTAGTGCGGATTGAAAGAATCGGCACGGATGGAGATATGGAAAAGGCAGCCCAATTATACAAAGATTTGGATGGTGAAGTAGACGCCTTCGGTGTGGGAGGGGCTGATTTAGGGGTGCTGGTCGATAAAAAATGGTATCCTCTTTATTCCGTGCAACCCATGGTGCGATACGTCAAAAAAACTCCCCTGGTCGATGGGGCTGGGATTAAGAACACGCTCGAGAACAGCCTGGCACCTTTTATCGATGAACACATTGGCGATTTTGTTCAAGACCGCAAAGCGTTCATTGCTTTGGGTGCCGATCGCTGGGGGTTGACCACGTCATTTGTCGATGCTGGATACGAATGCATTTTTGGGGATTTGATGTTTGGCTTGGGTTTGCCATTCCCCGTTCGTTCAGTGAGCAGCTTGAAAACTTTGGCGGCGATCATGATGCCGATTGCTGGGCGGTTACCCTTTGCATGGATATATCCCACTGGCGAGAAGCAGGAAGTGCGAGATCCAAAATGGGAGCAGTATTACCAATGGGCGACAGTCATAGCAGGGGATTGCCACTATGTAAAACGCCACATGCCCACAAAATTGGAAGGCAAGGTTATTGCTACAAACACGACCACCTCCAGTGATGTAGATCTGTTCCGCTCGATGGGTGTTAAATATCTGGTCACGACCAGTCCTGTTATGGATGGGCGTTCATTTGGAGCGAATATGTTGGAAGCAGCACTGGTTGCGATCTCAGGCAAGGGCCGCGTATTAAAAAATGAGGAACTAAAAGAACTGCTTGACCAACTGGGATTTGAACCTCAACTTCAGGAGTTAAATTAATATGGATGCGATAGTAATTGCGGGAGGAATTCCCCAACCCGATGACCCCTTATATGAATTCACCCAGGGTCAGCCTAAAGCTCTCCTGGATGTGGCTGGCAAGCCTATGATCCAGTGGGTCCTGGATGCGATCAGTGGAGCAGAGACTGTTGATCAGCTAGTGCTGATCAGCCTCTCGGAGGAAGCTGGTTTGGAGTGCTCAAAACCCATCACCTATGTTCCGGATCAAGGAGGCTTGCTCCAGAATGTCCGGGGAGGTATTGAAAAAGTTGTCGAGATCAACCCTCAAGCCAGGCAGGTGTTAACGGTCTCTTCGGACATCCCCACGATTAAATCAAAGATGATTGATTGGATGGTCAACGAGAATTTGGCAACCGATCTGGATATTTATTATACGGTCATCCCCCGCAAGGTCATGGAAGAACGTTTTCCGGAATCAAAACGATCGTACACCCTCCTGAAAGATATTGAGCTGTGTGGGGGTGATTTGAATATGATCCGCGCCAGCACAGTGAATGCGAATGAGGAATTGTGGGATCGTATCGTTGCAGCCCGTAAAAATGTTTTTAAGCAGGCTGCCCTGCTCGGATATGGGAATCTGATTTTATTGCTATCGCGCCAGCTGACCTTGGCTGGGGCCGTAAAGCGAGTGACAGAGCGCATGGATATCACCGGGAAAGCGGTGATCAGTCCCTATGCTGAGTTAGGTATGGATGTTGACAAACCCCACCAGCTTGAAATCGTGCGCGCTGAGCTGGCAGGTGTTCAGCAGGCCTAGATACCCTTAGTTTCATTAATTATGCTCCAGCGTATCCAGGACCTGGATGAACGCTTTGCCGGGTCATCTCAAATAAAAGATCAACCCAGGTACATCCGCGCCTTGACCATTGTGCTGGCACATTCCGGTGATTCCTGGTTCTGGGGTGTAGGCTTAGGTTTACTCTGGTGGTTTGGTGACGATTACTGGAAGCAGCTGGCAGTGGCGATGCTGATTGGGATTGGTGTCACGGCAGTGGTTGTAATGGTGATTAAATTCACCGTCCGGCGACAGAGACCACAGGGTGAATGGGGGCGCATATACCGCAGCACTGACCCCCACTCATTTCCATCTGGTCACGCTGCCCGAAGCACGATGCTGGCTGTGCTGGCTTTGGGAATGGGGCCAATTTGGTTAGGCATATCCATGCTTTTGTGGGCACCGCTGGTGGGACTGGCGCGGATTATTTTGGGTGTTCACTACCCCTCAGATATATTGGCTGGCATGGTGCTGGGGATTTTAATGGGGATATTAGTAATGATTTTTATTTAATCCTGGGGGTATGTTCAAGAACTGCTCGTGATTTGGGTCTTAAATATTTCAATGGTAGGGATGGCAGTGGGATCGATCCCGTAAGCCATGGCCAGGTAAAATGCCGTGTAATCACCGAGATGCAGTGTGGTCCATTGCTGTGCTAAGGGGTCTGTTCCCTGAGCGTCGACAAAATCTGTGTTTATACCTTCGACCATGAATGCTGTTTTTGTCAGGTTGCTGCGCAGCAGGTTGCGGGAATGGTAAGCTGGCGCACGCAGAAAGAGGGCCATCATTTGGGGCAAGGCCTGTTCAGGGAAAACCAATCCAGCCAATGAATTATGATCGATTTCAGGGATGGTTTCAAACTGTCCCCAGGCTTTGGAGATTTCATTGATCTGAGATTTCCAGCGCCTGGCGACAGGTTCTAAAATGTCGGCGCCAACCACCAGGATCCAGCGACCGTAAATCTGCCCGGCCAGGCGTTTAGCCAGATTACGGGCAGTTGGAACATCTGCTCTTAAGTTTTCTTGCTGGGTTTGCATGGCTGAGATGGTTTCCTTGATAGCCGCTTCTGGATTTGGAATCAGACCTAGTCGAGAAAATGCTGCCAGCAAAAGACCTGCAGAGAAACCAACCGCTGTCCGGGGCTGTCCTTGGTGTTCGAACTGCCACAAGGTGCTGTCTGATGCTTGGCATAAAGCAGCTAATTTTCCCCCAGTGGCGAGGGCGAGAATCTGGCAGTTGTTCTCGCGTGCAGCTTCAAATGATGATACGGTTTCCTCGGTATTACCAGAGTGAGATGAGGCGATCACCAATGTATTCCTGCCGGTTGCCCAGGCTGGCAGGGAATAATTGCGGTGCAGTAAAACCGGGACCGGGCATTGAGGGGCAATATACGCACCCACCAGGTCAGCTCCGATGGCAGAACCACCCATTCCCGCTACGATTACCCTTTCGATACCTTCCAATTCAGGAAGCGCAAGATGTGAGCCCAGCTCCCAGGCGAATTCTAATTGGCTTGGCAGTCCATCAATATGTGACTGCATATCTTGGGTATCGATTTGTGCAAACTTGGAAGTATCATCGAGATTCATTGGTTGGCCTCAATCCATTTCTATGATTAGTTGGTAAATTTTCCGCCGTGGCCAATTAGATTCCAATGCCATTTGGCTGGCGATCTGAGCTGGAGGAATCCCTTGAGATTTTCGATCTTTGATGGCTGACAGTACCTGTGCCTCAGACCAGCTTAGTTTT
>JALHTN010000629.1 GCA_022865865.1 Anaerolineales bacterium | reverse complement strand
TTCCCTTCAAAGAGCGCTTGGCACGTACCAACCTGCTGCTGGTCTTCAGTGAAGTTCACCAGATGTTCGGACGCTATTCGGGATGGATAGAGACTGATGATGGCGATAAGATTGAAATTAAGAACTTGATTGGCTTTGCAGAAGAACATCACGCACGCTGGTGAGGCTGCTCTCAACAGACCTTCTTAATCGTAAGTAGATAGGTTCTTTTACACCTGGTTGCGCAGGAAAATTGTCCAGCCTGATATAATCCCTGGTATTAACTTTCAAGCAGACATTGTTTGGGGAGCAACCCGATCCTTACCCGGAAACAACCAAGATGATACTGATCCTCCGCATTCTCGCATTTATTCTAGGCACATTGCTGGTCCTCTTTACCTTGTTCTCGGCCATCAGGACCCTCGTACTGCCGAGGGCGATCCAAGATCGCATCACCAGCTTTACTTTCGCTGCAGTCCGCGGGGTGCTGAAAATCCCAATGCGTTGGTCTGACAATTTTCAATACCGCGATCAAGTGATGGCATATTATGCTCCTATTGCCCTTCTGACCCTGCTCCCAGTCTGGTTATTATTGGTTACGATTGGTTATACAGGCATGTATTGGGGTCTGGGGGTAGAAGGTTGGTATGAGGCCTTCCTGCTTAGCGGTTCTTCCCTGCTGACCCTGGGATTTGCTAGCGCTGCTAATTTTATCCAACTGAGCCTGGTTTATTCTGAAGCCACGATCGGACTGCTGCTGATAGCCCTGCTGATCGCTTATTTACCATCCATATATGCAGCTTTCCAGCGGCGCGAATCAGCAGTCTCGCTCCTGGAAGTCCGCGCCGGTGATCCACCTTCCGCAGTTGAGATGCTGCTGCGGTTTAACCGCATCCACGGGCTCACTCAGCTCCACGAAACCTGGCAATCCTGGGAAAACTGGTTTGTGGAGCTTCAAGAAAGCCATACTTCGTTATCCATGCTGGTTTTTTTCCGCTCCCCCCAACCCAAACATTCCTGGATCACTGCCTCTGGTGCTGTGCTTGATGCAGCCGCATTAACGATTTCAACCCTGGATATCTCGCACGATTTCCAGGCTGATCTCTGCCTGCGAGCTGGATACCTGGCATTACGCCACATCGCTGATTTCTTTAATGTGCCTTACAATCCTAATCCCCACGCTGGGGATCCGATCAGCATCACTCGCCAAGAGTTTGATCAGGCGTATGATCAGCTTGCCAGTCAGGACCTTCCCCTAAAACCGAATCGCGATCAAGCCTGGCGGGATTACGCTGGTTGGCGGGTAAATTACGATCAGGTGCTGCTCGCCTTAGCAGACTTAACCATGGCGCCTGCCGCTCCCTGGTCCAGCGACCGGTCTATGCAATAAGATTCCTAAACTTTGGTGAGGGCATTTTTCTCAAGTGGCACCTATCTCGTCCAGGAGTCTAAACCGCTCAATTTCAATTGAGCGGTTTATCTGTTGATTATTTATTTATGGTGCAGCTCAGCGTTTTAAAGAATTGCGCAGAATTTGCTATCTCTCCCTGGCAACCTTCAATCAAACAGGCGTAATTAATCCATACCGTCAGTAA
>JALHTN010000628.1 GCA_022865865.1 Anaerolineales bacterium | reverse complement strand
TGGCCAAGATCGTGAGTGATCTAATAGACAGCATCGTTACAAGTCTCCAATTTAGACTGGGTGTTTCTGATTAAACACTCGACCAACGGATATGAGAAGGACTGGAGACAGGATGAGAAATACCCATTGGATCCACAACAAAAACATCCAGGTGGTCTCCCCAATTCTTGGGGGCGGGCTCGTATCCCAGTTCATCAAGCCGCCAGCAAAAGAAACTTGGTCCAGCCAGGCCCCACAAATTATAAGGGTCAGCCCGGCCAGAAGTGGCATGATTTGCATGGTCAGGTCGCGGCTACGACAGTAGATCAGCGCGCTGCCCACCATGATCAAAACGGAAAGTGCCAGATACGGCGTCCGATTGTTTAAGTGGGAATCGTCAAAGGCCATGATGATCAACAGTGGCATTGCTCCATAAAATCCGTATGACAGACGCGTCCAATCCAGGGAAAGGCTTTGCCCAATTCGCTGGAGCTGAACAGGCAGCAGGAAAGGTTGCGGGCTTGTAAAGATGGTCGCTGCAGCCAGGATGACGGAGGCGAACAGCATGACAATCAGAAACAGCCATTGGCCGGATTGAAAAGCAACAAGTGCTTGATAACTCAAAAAAAGACCGCCAAATGGGTAAGCCCATCGCGGGAGACCGCGCATCATTCCAATGATAAAGGCGGGCAGAGTCAACGGAATGATTACTTTCCCCAGAAATCCGAGATCACGCTGCCAGCCTGCACGCATACCATCAAACGGCAAATACGAGATTAATATCAAAAGGAGTCCAGAAATCAAGAAGGGACTCAATTCCAACACCGCCTGCAACCAGGATTCACGACCATCTGGAGGGGCGGGCGCCAGATCAGATGTCCTGGTGGCCTCACTCAAAAGTTGAATCCCATTCAAAATTTTATTTTTACACGCATGCCAATAAGCTTTCAGGAGCGCCTTTGGCATTTCCCGAAATTCGCGGATAATATATGATATGAGTGCGGATTGAGATTGAGTTTCTTCGGTCCCCTCGATGAATGTGCTGTACATCTCATTGCCAAAAGTTTCGATGTAGTTCGGGGGATATGCACGCAAAAAAAGATGATACACCCTGGCAGTAAACCCAGGCACATTGCTCATATCTTCCCCTCAGCGACACGCTGTTTAGCAGCTGTAAGAAGTTCTTTCAGGCGAACAATCTCAGCTTCCAAAATAAGCTGCCCGTGTCTGCTCAGCGCATACACTTTTCGGTCACGACTTGCGCCTTCTGGGTCGGAGTCGTCCGATCGGGTGATCCAGCCCTGTTCGAGCAACCGTTTGAGCGCCCCGTACAACGTACCGGTGCTGAGAATAATGCGGTCGTTACTGAGGATCCGCACATCTTTCATGATGGCATAACCATGTTTCGGTTTCGATGAAAGGCTCAAAAGGATGAAATATGTGGCTTCAGTGAGGGGGGTTTCGGTCGTTGTATTCATAAGGTTAAGATTCCTGTATGTCGTCATGCGACATGTTGTCAGACGTTATAATACTCGATAAAAGGAAATTTGACAAGTTGTGCGCGTTAATTCATATTAAAATTGTTACTGAAATGGTATCGTTCCGCCAAAGGATATTGTGACTACTCGTTGGTAAAGATGGGAGTCCCCAAATCGCAAACCCAAACCGGTGCAATCCTGGTGCAACCGGCATTGAAATTATTGACACAGTTACACGGGATATACGTGATACTCTAAGACTCTTAATCGTTAGCCCCTGCAAGGATAAGTCCCTTTCAGGATGCACCCTACCAGGCTTACCCCTGTCAGGACCAGGGTGCAGGCCCCCACGCAAAGAATGTGGGGATCCAATGAGAGTCCTGCCGGGGCCACTTCTCGAACCGCTCGCTGTCGAACGGTTTTTGTCTATTGGAGCTTCGAAAGCAAGGGGAGCTTGGGTGATTTGGGGGGTTGAGATTGATCCAAATACTCTTAAATTCGGTGATAAGCGGTTCGAGTTCGATTTCTACATCAAGTTTTTTCATTCCAAAGCAACAGGTTTCGAGTTCTAATCTCCTTTGGACCAAACTGCGATTATGAGTCCCGGAACTGTAAAATTTCTCTCCCGGAGAACTCTTTGCTAGATAAGGAGTATCCCATCACCTCATCCAAACCAATCCGCATCTACCCCGGGTAACATTATGATAATATTTTATTGATAATCTCCGCGCCAGGTAATTTACCCAAATACTGGGAATTGGAGTACAAGTGGGGTTGGGAGGCGAGTATTAAAAATAGGTTATTCTCAGTTCTGATTAGCGATTATTTTTATAATAAGGCAGGAAAGTTTCCAAAGCACATTACTTCAAAGGAGGCGCGAGATGAAAATAAAAATTCTAGCAACAGGAGCCCTGGTAGGCGGTTTGTTAACTGCATCAATGATAAGCATGATGTACCTGGCCGATCAAATAGCAGGATTTCCCTTCGCGCCTTTTGATCTGTTCAACTGGATCGCTAGAATGCTGCCGGGACCAGTGATCACCTCTGGTATTGACCTGATGATCGACACGATGCTGCTGCTGGGCATCAACGTCGCAGACACTGCCAAATTAGCCGAGCAGGTTATGGCGGTGATGTTATTTCTGATCCTGGGAATTCTCACTGGAGCCATATTTTTTATCATCATCAACATCCGGCAAATCAAGATGGATCTTCTGGCTGGTCTGGTGTTAGGAGCTTTGTTCGGTTTGCCAATAGTGGTCATCAGCGTTGGTTTTGGAGAGGCGAGGGTGCATGCTTCGATCAGTTTTATCTGGTTGTTGATTTTATTTCTTGGCTGGGGTCTGACATTGGGCTGGTCCTACCAGCGTTTGTACCAGGTGGAGGAGGAACCTTCTATACCAGACGAAGAGATGCGAAGGGTCGAGACGATCAACCGGCGTCAATTTTTGATCGTTTTGGGCGGTGCTACTGCAGCGATTACCGTTGCTGGCGCAGGAATTGGTGCACTGCTCTCCGGCGCGGAAAGGCGACGGCGAGAGCAGGCGCTGGCTGGCAGCATGGCCCACCAATCCGAAGGTCCCGAGGGCAGCTCCTTTCCGAACGCTAACGACCCCGTTGTGCCTGCACCAGGCACCAGGCCTGAATACACGCCGCTTAAAGATCACTATAAAGTATTCATTGAACTTGAGCCTACGGAGATCGATGGTGCCAGCTGGCATTTACCGGTCACCGGACTGGTCGATAACCCATTAATGTTAACACTGGATGACCTGCGTAATAATTACGAACCGAGAAACCAATATGTCACCCTTTCGTGCATATCTGGTAGGGTCGGTACCACTTTGATCGGCACAACCCAATGGACGGGGGCCAGTCTTCAGGAAGTTCTGGCAGATGCCCAAGTAAGGGGTGATGCCCGCTACTTAGTAGTCGTCAGCGGAGACGGCTTCTATGAGACCATCGACCTTGATCTGATCGCTTCTGACGATCGCATCATGCTGACCTATGATTGGGATGGCAATCCTTTGCCTGAAGATCACGGCTTTCCACTGCGGGTCTGGATTCCAGATCGTTTCGGGATGAAACAGCCAAAGTGGATCACCGGGATCGAGGTTGTGGACGAATACCAGGAGGGTTATTGGGTAGAGCGGGGCTGGGATGAAATTGCTCAGGTGAAAACAACTTCAGTGATCGATTCCATAGCGGTTGAGGCGCTTATCGAGCAAGGCGACCAAACTCTGGTGCCAATCGGTGGGATTGCTTTTTCCGGGGATAAAGGCGTCTCGAAGGTGGAACTACGGATGGATGGCGGTCCTTGGCAGGCAGCCCAGCTGCGATCCCCGCTTTCGGAGACGACCTGGGTGATCTGGCGATATGATTGGCCCTTCGAGGCGGGTGATCATACCTTCGAAGTACGCTGCGTAGAAGGAGATGGAACTCCACAAATTGAAGATATGCAGAAAAGCCGTCCCAGCGGCGCCACTGGAATTCACAGCAAGGAGGTAAATATTTAGAGCAATTTTTTGTTCTTCGTTTTTCCTTGCTCAGCCAGATAATTACCGCTGTATAGCTAAATCCACACACAATTATCGTTTTCCAAGAATGATGCATTTACACTACGTAACCGCATCATTCAGTCATAATTATCATTTTTAGGTAATATTTTCATTGCTCATTGCCCATGTTGATGAATTTTTCCCCTAAAAATCTTGGGGATGGCGGTTCGAGTCAAGTCCGGTTTGGGTCACAACTCGAACCGCTGGATGTCGAGCGGTTTTTGGTTTCTCAATTCGAAAACAAAGTAAAATTGGACCAGTATGGGCTGGAAATTGGTTAATCCATTAATTCCTGGCTCGAGTCCAGATTCTGGAAATCTGCTACAATTTAGAAATTAATTGAAGCGAACCGCATTCCCATCCTGCTTATCAAAACTGACCCTGGAATATCCGCACTAACTACTTAAGATCGACCAGTTTTGGTATGCTGAAAAATAAATATTAAGGATTTATTATGAACAGATATCAAGCATTGATCCAGCGCCTAGACAATGGCGAGCAAATATTGATTGACGGCGCAACCGGCACCGAGATCGAAAGGCGGGGCGTCCCCATGGTTGACAATGCCTGGAACGGGATGGGCGCGATGACACATCCCGACATCGTGCGGCAAGTCCACGAGGACTATATTCGCTGCGGTGCACAAATCATCATTTCCAATACTTTTTCTACCTCGCGCCATGTTTTGCAAGATGCTGGCTTTGAAGAGCACTTTGAAGTGCTCAACCAGCGCGGAATTGAACTCGCCCGGGAAGCACGTACCAATATGGGGTCTCCAAATGTGCTGGTCGCAGGTGGCATTGCTTACCTGTCCTTTACCGGGAAGACATCCCCTCCCGAGCAGCTGCGAGCGAACCTCGAGGAACAGGCTGTGATCATGGCCGATGCGGGAGCAGATTTAATTATGCTCGAAATGATGGCGGATATTGAGCGCACCGAGATCGCACTGGAAGCAGCCCAAAAAACTGGTCTTCCGGTTTGGGTCGGTTTCAGCTGTCACCTGGATGAGGTTGGTGAGCCGCACTTATTATATGGATCGGCCTTGCTTGAAGGGGTTAAGGCGATTCAGAACTATGATGTGCCGGTTGTCACGATCATGCATACAGAAGTCGAATTTATCGATGCATGTTTAAATGTTTTGAAGGCCAACTGGCAGGGTCCGATCGGCGTGTATGCGCATTCAGGAAAATTTGTCGCACCAAACTGGATTTTCAATGATGTGATCTCACCGGAAGATTATGCCTCAGCCGCAAGTTCATGGCTGCAGCAGGGGGTCCAGGTCCTGGGTGGCTGCTGCGGCATAGGATTAGAGCATATGCAGGTGCTGAAGGACATTCTCACAAGTCCATAAGATATGCAACCCATGGCACAAGCGGTGGAGTGCCGATATAACCAAAGAGCGGATTCCTTCCGCTTTCAATGAATTATAGCTCGCCCCCGTGATTCCCGTATTGATCAAAATAAATTGGTGCGCCAAAACATTGATCAAAACCAGTGTTATCCACAAAAATATGTTTTATTGCTGTTCGGACCGGAGTAAATGGTGATCAATTATTTTTTCATAGGCGTCTTATCTGGATTGCGCCGATTGCAATTTTGAATGCAGGTAACACTAGTATTACTTGATGATATCTGACGGTGTAATTATCGTATATGTAGGGTAATTCCTTCGAGACTCATTGTCCCCTTTGATGCTTTTCATTCTAAATCATGGGGAACGCAGTTCAGAACAGGTCCGCTGCGAGTTACAACTCAAGCCTCAACAATAATCTGCGACAGTCTAGAACACTCTATTGAAGCTCTTGAAGAATATTGAGTCACTTTTCCTTCTTTATGTCCGGTGCAACCCTGGTGCAACCGGCATAGAAGGTGATGATACCCCATGCAGCTACGGCTGGACAACGGACCCGAATTGATTTCCCGAACCCTGGCAGACTGGCCAGATGAACATGAGGTCGCTTTGGCCTTCATTCAATCCGGGAAATCGGCCAGAATGCTCGTATTGAGCGCTTCAATCGCGCGTATCGTCAATCCGTTCTCGATGCCTTTCTATTTAATACTTTCGCAGAGGCTCAGGCGATTACTAAAGATTGGTTGGAGGAATATAACGCGATTCGGCCGTATGAGGCATTGGGTCATGTGCCATCCTACCAAAATTCCCCAAAACAGTCATGAATTTTCCACTTTCAATTGGTACCAAAATTGGGCCCTTTTTATGATGAACATTTTGTCGTCTAAAATAATCTTGCTCCCTCCAAAGTATTTTATCCTGTTATCCGATGAATACAGAGCTATACCCCTCATGCTTGATCAGTATCACAACATCTAACCAGCAGTAAATTTATTCAACTTTAACCGACAAGCGTGGAATAAATTCGCTCGAATCATGCAACCCCGGATGATGAAAATCTGAGATATCCATGGAACACCAGAGGATCAAATGCATACTCGGTGGTCCAAGTCGTGAATATATTCTGGTTTGAATTAAGTGCATTTAATCCTTTGAATGGCACAAAAATTTCATAGAAAAATTAACATGGTGATGGTGATACTCGGTTCAAATATGAAAGGACCTTATTTAATCATTCGATCATCAATTATTCCACCTGGTAAGGTACATTCACAACTACGACACCCGGAATATGTCTCAAGGCAAAGTGCAACCAGGTTGCATTCTGGTTGTGTAAGAAATTGTGCCACCAGCGATTGGGTACAAACTCCGGAACAACCACGGTGATAATATCACCTGGCTCATTTTTTGCTGCCTGGGTATCAATATAATCTACTAAAGGGTGCATTAATTCCCTGTAAGGGGAATCAATCACGACTAAGGGCACATCTGAAGTCCATTTTTCCCATCGATTTTGAATACGTTGTGTCTGGTCGTCATCAATGGCTATAAACACGGCTGTGATGTCATTACTGAGAGATCGGGCATAACGTAACGCAGTGAGAGTCCCTTTATGAACCCCGGAGATTGGCACAATGATATGTTGATGACTTAGGCGTGGCGGTGAATCATAATCTGATAATGATAGATCATCAGCTAGCCGGATGTAATGGCGATGGATAGCATAAAACATTGAAATCAGCAATGGAATCAAGATCAATACGAGCCAGGCACCATCCCGGAATTTGGTCGTTGCGAAGATTATTACTACCACTGCAGTACAAATCGCTCCAAATCCATTGACAATCATTTTCCAGCGCCAACTTGGATCGTACCGAAGAACAGAGCCTTGCTCTTTAATCTCATCCTCAGGCCCTAACTTACCAATTTTTGACCAGCGATGTGCCATGCCAGCTTGAGACAATGTGAAAGATAAAAATACACCTATGGCATAGAGTGGAATCAACGAATTAACATTAGCTTGGAAAAGAATAATGATTAACGCAGCGATCATTGACAAAGTTACAATGCCCCAGGAGTACACTAAGCGACTGCCTCGATAGGTAAGTTGGCGGGGAAGGAATTTATCCGAAGCCTGCAGGGCGCTCAAGCGGGGGAAATCGGCGAAGGCGGTATTGGCAGCCATGAATAAAATCAGGGTTGTGGCACCGATTACGGCAAAATAGAGAATTCCGCGACCCGCAAAAACTGATCGGGCAATTTGGGAGATGACGGTTTCGATTTCAGATGGAACTGCACCAATTTCTCCCGACAAAAAAGTGATGCTTAAGAATAATGACCCCAATATGACTGACATCCAAATCAGCGTTTGCCCGGCATTGCGGCTGCGTGGTTCTTTAAATGCCGGAATCCCGTTCGAAATTGCTTCCACCCCAGTGAGGGCTGTGGTTCCACTAGAAAAAGCATGCAGTATCAAGAAGAGTGTTATTGCTTGAGTGGTTCCCACATCCATAATTGGGGGATCAATCAAACTGGGTAAATTCCCGGAAAAATATCGCACAAAACCCACGATTACTGTAAAGGTAAGCATTGCCAGGAAGAAATATGTCGGGATGGCAAAAACAAATCCAGATTCTTTGACTCCTCGCAAATTGATAACCATTATCAACATAACCACCCCAACTGCTAGGTAAACCCGGTATTCTATTAGGAAGGGGAATGCAGAAACCACCTGGGCTAATCCAGCTGAGACAGAGACTGATACCGTCAGGATGTAATCCGAAAGCAATGCTGCCCCAGCGACTTGCGAAGCGAATTGCCCCAAATTATCTCGGGAGACAATGTAAGCCCCACCCCCGCTAGGGTAAGCATGGATGGTTTGTTGATATGAGATGGTGACGATAGCCAGAAGCGCAACGATCGCAATTGCTATTGGAAATGCATAGCCTAAGGCTGAGGTACCGGCAACAGCCAAGATGACCAGGATTTCTTGGGTGGCGTAAGCCGTAGATGAGAGCGCATCAGATGAGAAAACAGCTAACCCGATCCGTTTTCCGATAGCTTGGTGCTCTGCATCCGCCGTTGGAAGCGGGCGCCCGATTAACCAAGAATGTAATCGCGATGGTGAGGGGTACGTAGCGGGCTGATGAATGATTTTAGGTTTTATAGGTGGATTCATTTTTATTGATATGTTAATACTTTTATTTAATGGTTTTGGTAGGGGTCATTATATAACTATTTATTCTTGATTGTAAAACCCAGGTGAATGGAAAACCCAATAATAAAGGTAGCCAAAAGCTGAGCAATTTGTAAGCTGAGACAACCAAAACAGATATTGTACTATTGACTAAACTATTGTAAAGGGCCACAATCGATCCTTCGATGACACCCACGCTGCCCGAGTTTGTAAAAACCATATTCCTAAAAATCAGAAGTTAACCATATCCTGTGTGCAAAATACCCGAAGCTGCAGGGTTTCCAGCAGCGATAATAAGGAAATAATGCGTCAACTTTAAACATAAATATATAAATAGTCGCTTCAAAGCCAGACCTACGCCAGCTGCCGCCAACCAAGATGTCCCAGGTATGAAATAATTCTTCTAACCACTCTCCCGTTTTATCAAGGCAACAACGCTTCTTTGTGACCTGGCTCAACGCGTTGCGAGAAAATGGGCCAAAAGGATCAATATTAGTCGATAGCTGTTTTATTCATACAAAAAGAAGTATATCGCACAGCGTACCTCCCTCAACCTTAAGGATGGTTGGATGAAATTCACTCCTTGGCAGGGTCCTCCTGACCGATTACGTTTAATAAGTGATTCCTAGCATACATATTACCTTGCTTTAAATGGGAAAACTTCCAACGACCTCATAACTGATAAAATAGATTCCTGAGAACGCATCTGTCAACTACATTTCCCCGATCAGCGCAACCAAAAGGAAATTCCCATGCCAAAATCAAAACGTGAATTACTGAAAACCTATGAATGGGCTCACTTTGACCAGGTCGCCAGCGATCAACAGAAAGGTCTTCCACGCCCGGATATTCAGAAACCCATCCCCCCAGGCGCGCAGCTGGTCGACCTGATCCCTCCTGACCAGTTCACCGTCGGTCAAGCGCCTGTAATTGACGTCATCCGTGACCGCATCAGCCACCGAGAATTCACCACCAAAACCATCACCCTCGAAGAGCTTTCTTTCCTGCTGTGGGCTACACAGGGCGTCCGCGACAAAGTCACTGAAGACGGAATTACTTACATCATGCGCAACGTCCCTTCTGGCGGCAACCGTCACCCGGTAGAAACTTACCTGAGCATTCATCATGTTGAAGGGATCCAACCAGGGCTGTACCGCTACTTACCCATAGATCACATGCTGGTCCAGGAAAAGCTCGACCAGACTCTGCCAGAGCAGGTCAATCAAGGAAGCCTTAACCAGAACAGCCGCACAGTTGAAGAGCCTTATTACTTTATCAAAGAAGCTGCAGTGGTCTTCATCTGGACTGCGATCCCCTATCGTTCGGAGTGGCGCTATCACAAAGCTGCGGCTAAGTTGATCGCTTTAGATGCTGGACATATCTGTCAGAACCTTTATATCGCTGCGGGTGCGATTGGTGCTGGCACATGCTCAGTCGGAGCTTTTGACCAAACAAAAATGAATGATTTGTTGGATGTGGACGGGGAAGAAGAATTTGTGCTTTATATGGCTCCAGTGGGGAAAGTGAGCAGCAGTTTTGGCATATAGTGTTAAATCATTAACAAATAAACGAGGAAATAATTTTAACAATCAATAACCCAGTACACGAATCTTTGTGGAAGTGACATTGAAGAGATCGCTCGTCGATATAAACTGAAAATAACCGCTTCTGAACTGGACTGCACCCTATAAGAAAGACACATCAAAGAAAGCCCCCCGTTTCAACAATGGTGACAAAATATTCCAGCTGATGAATTCCATGGTGTCCTGCTGTTGATATAGGTGTAAACTATAGAGAGTATAGGGAATTAATATTTTACGACTATAAAATAATTCCGTACATTTAATATATAGTGTCTATTTGGAAATATATGATCAAATTAAAGGAGAAATAAGATGGCAAAGAAAAAGCAACAAACCACTGCACACGGACAGCCGATCGGTGATAACCAGAATTCGCTGACTGTCGGGCCGCGCGGCCCACTCTTGATGCAGGATTATCAACTGCTGGAAAAAATGGCGACCTTCAATCGCGAGCGGGTCCCTGAGCGGGTTGTGCACGCCAAAGGATCGGGTGCTTTCGGCACGTTCACGGTCACCAAGGATATAACCAAATACTCCAAGGCCAAGATTTTCTCGCAGGTCGGCAAGCAAACCGAATGCCTGCTGCGTTTCTCCACAGTTGCTGGCGAGCGCGGCGCTGCCGATGCTGAACGAGACGTACGCGGCTTTGCGGTCAAGTTCTACACTGAAGATGGCAACTGGGATATGGTCGGCAACAACACGCCGGTCTTCTTCATCCGCGATCCCTACAAATTCAGTGATTTCATCCACACCCAGAAACGCGATCCCAAAACAAATCTGCGCTCTAATACCGCCATGTGGGATTTCTGGTCGCTCTCTCCCGAGAGCTTGCACCAGGTCACAATTCTGTTCAGCGACCGCGGTTTGCCGCAGGGCTTTCGTTTCGTCAACGGTTACAGCAGCCATACCTACAGTTTTATTAATGCAGACGAGGAACGCTTCTGGATGAAGCTGCATTTCAAAACTCAGCAGGGTATCAAGACCTGGACCAACGCTGAGGGTGCGGAAGTGATTGGTACCGACCGGGAAAGCTCACAGCGCGATCTCTTCGAGGCCATCGAAAATGGCGATTTCCCCAAGTGGACGGTTAACGCCCAGATTATGACGGAAGCTGAAGCCGAAACCTATCACATTAATCCGTTCGACTTGACCAAGATATGGCCGCATACAGAGTATCCACTAATGGAAATTGGTGTCATGGAGCTGAACCGCAACCCAGAGAATTACCATGCTGAAATCGAGCAAGCTGCCTTCGAACCTTCCAATATCGTTCCTGGGATTGGCTTCTCACCAGATAAGATGCTGCAAGCCCGCATCATGTCCTATGCCGATGCCCATCGATACCGGATCGGTGTAAATTATGCTGCCCTACCGGTCAACCACCCGCACTCAGAAGTCAATACCTACCACAGGGACGGCAAAATGCGTTTTGATGGCAATTTTGGTGGAGCTGTAAATTATGAGCCAAACAGCATGGATGGCCCCGTGGAAGACAAGACATTCCTTGAACCACCGCTCAAGACTTCAGGCGATGCTGATCGCTACGATCACCGCCAAGGGGCAGATGATTACACTCAGCCGGGCGAATTGTTCCGCCTGATGACCGAAAACCAGAAAGAGCAGCTTTTCAGCAACCTATCCGCAGCGATGGATGGTGTGCCTGAACGAATCTTAGCCCGTCAGCTGGTGCACTTCTACAAAGCTGACCCCGATTATGGCCGCGGCGTGGCCCAAAAACTGGGCCTGGATCTGGATAAGTACACCGCCTGGGCAGAACTACCCCTGTCAGAGCTGTTCGAGGTAACATCAGAAGAGGGTTTCGAGGGATAAATTAATTTCAAGTCTGAAATGTTCAGCGCTTGACCGGTCACTAAAACAAACTCAACCAACAAATCACCCAGTACGGGTGATTTGTTGATTCTGTTCTGGCGATATGGCCCGGCTATTTATACAGGCCTCCGGTTGTAGTCCTTGGCTAATTCACATGGCGACTGGCAGTAGATAGCGCCGCCGTTACCTAGCGATCCTGCAATGTAAAACATCTTCCAGCAACCAAGTTTGGGTTGACAAGTTTGGGCTTGACAACCTTCTGTCCAAGGAT
>JALHTN010000087.1 GCA_022865865.1 Anaerolineales bacterium | reverse complement strand
GTAACAATGGGGGAATCCGCAGGGATACGTTCTTTTCCTTACAACTCCTAGGCCGGATCTGATTTCAAGTCAATTGCACGTGAATCAAGAAGCCTGCCGGTAAGCAGGCTCCAATGTACTATATATTGGGGTTCTATCGAGGGAATCTCCAATATATTAGGTAGAGCGGGTGGGGGTCGAACCCACACGGTATTACTACCGGGGGATTTTAAGTCCTCGTAGTCGACGTCCACTGTTTCCATATGGTAGCACTATGTCTATGCAGTCCCATATATGGTGGTAATTTTGTCCACTGCGTCTAGTATTTCCATGTTGTGGTACCCAATCTGCACACAAACTGCACACAACATGAAGAAGGAAGGCGACCTGCAACCCTGTCTTTGAGATTTTCATTCTCGCCCGAATGATTAGTATGTATGGTTGCCTATACCCCCGTAAAACTCTTTTCACATCTCCCCTCTGGTTATCGTTCTCCTCAATGGCAAGATTATTCTTAATGTAGCGTGTCAGAATTAGCCGGACAGAAAGGAAGGTAGAATTTGTGGAGACAAACGAGCCATGAAGACGAAGAAAAGGAGTGAAGCATGGCAAGCAAACAATCCACAGAAAACAAGATTCGGAACATCCGACGGAAGACCAAGAAACAGTATTCGGCAGAAGAGAAGATCGGGATCGTAATCGAAGGACTGCGAGGAGATATGACAGTAGCAGAGCTATGTCGAAAGGAAGGCATAGCTCAAAGCCTGTATTACCGCTGGAGCAAAGAGTTCCTGGAAGCGGGCAAACAACGGCTATCAGGGAACACCAAACGACAAGCAGACAGCAGCGAAGTTCAGGTTCTACGACAGCAAAATGATCAACTTAAGCAGTTGGTGGCAGAGCTATCACTGAAGAACCGAGTGCTCAAAAAAAGTTTGACTGGGTTGGACGGATGGACGGGCGACTAGCACGCTACTCGCAAGCCGAGAAAGCCGAAGTCATTCACCTGGTTGAGCATTCCGATGTGTCGATCAAGAAGACGCTAGAAGAGCTGGATATTGCGCGCAGCACCTTCTATGACTGGTACCACAAATACCAAGAAGATGGATATGATGGACTGGCTGACCAACGCCCAGGACCACGGCAGTTCTGGAACAAGATCCCCGAGAGTGTGCAAGAGCAGATTGTTGATCTAGCACTGAGCCATCCGGATCAATCTCCCAGGCAGCTGGCCTGGCTATTTGTGGATCAAATGGGCTATTTCATCTCTGAATCGAGTGTATATCGCATCTTGAAAGGCCATGATCTGGTTCAAAGCCCTGTTTTCCAGATGGTGCCAGCAAAAGACAAGTTTGAGAGACCCACCCAGCAGGTGCACGAACTCTGGCAAACCGACTTCACCTACTTCAAGGTACAGCACTGGGGATGGTACTACCTGTCGACCGTTTTAGATGACTACTCCCGTTACATCATCGCCTGGCGATTAGCACCAACTATGGGTGCTAAGGATGTTGAAGAAACCTTGATAATGGCCCTGGCTAGTTCTGGTTTAGATCAAGCCCGAGTGCGTCATCGGCCACGTTTGTTATCCGATAATGGCTCAGCTTATCTTTCCAAGCAGCTTGAAACCTTTTTGAAACAACATCAGCTCGAACATACTCGGGGAGCGCCCTACCATCCTATGACTCAAGGAAAGATTGAGCGTTGGCATCGCTCCATGAAAAATGTTGTCAAGCTGCAAAATTATTATTCGCCAACAGAGCTGGAACGATCGATTGAAGCCTTCGTTGATTACTACAACAATCAGCGTTATCACGAATCATTGGACAACCTGTTCCCAGCTGATGTTTATTTTGGTAGAACAAAGGAGGTGCTTTCAGAGCGAGAAAAGATCAAGCAAGAGACAATGGCACAACGCCGCAGGCAGCATTGGCTGCAGCAGATCGGGTACAATTATTTCGAAAAGTCTCCCTAATTTCTCCTCTTGATTTGTCCGAAAGATTCTGAAGACATACAGCTATAACATCAAATCCAAGCGCGTATCCAGCATTTCCTGGGCATCGTAGAAATGCGCCACATGATCCCTGATCGACCAATCTTTTTGGGGCGGTTTTTTGGCCAGCTGTGCTTCGGATAACCCGGTCACCAACTGCTCCAGCTC
>JALHTN010000627.1 GCA_022865865.1 Anaerolineales bacterium | reverse complement strand
CCAAATGCAGTCAGCAGGAATGAGCGTCTGGTGACAGTACTGATCACTTCTTGCCGCAACACAAGCCAGGTACTCATCTTTCTAACTCACCTTTTGCATTGAAGCCCAGGAACTCTCGCCAGGCAACCCGCTGGCCATAACGAAGCATGCCCAAACGGAAAGCTCTCCCAGCGAACCACACCGCAGCAACCGCGCAAATGACCAGCAATGACAGACTGAGTACTATTTGCCAGGGGGGTATCGGTGCAAATCCTGCCCGTATGGCCAGGGTGATGGGTGCGGTGAATGGAAAGAAGCTTAATCCCACAGCCACCGGGCCATTGGGATGATTGATCAAAGTTAACGCAAACCAGAATGGGATAAACAGCGGCAGTGTAAAAAGGCTGGTCACCTGTTGAGCTTCCTGAGCATCGGTTAAAGTTGCACCGACTGCTACCATAAGTGCAGCGAGCATGATGAAGGCTGGCACAAATAAGACCAGTGCAAAAGCAAGGTAACTCATAGGAAATGAAATCCACTCCGGCAGATCGATAAACAGGCTGCCAACCAGAGCTAACAACAGAACCATTCCAAACCAGACGATCAATTGCGTCCATCCAACCGCAATAATGCCCACGATTTTTCCCGCCATCAGCTTATTTGGCGTGATAGTGGTTACCAGCAGCTCCATGGTACGGTTTTCTTTCTCTTCAACCACAGCCTGCAGTAAATAACCTGAGGTTGCGAAAACAGCCACGAGAAAGATGAATCCGACCATGAATGGCAGTACGAATCCCAACCAATCTCCTTGGACAAACTGGCGCGATCCATCAATCGACTGCACAACCAGCTGGTTGCCTTGCGTTACGCGCTGAACGACCTCCGCTGGAAATTGTGCCAGTAGGTTTGCACGGACAAATTGTGCGAATTGACTGGTTGCCACTCCGCTTGGCTCTTCTAAAGCAACTAATTTGGCTTGCCTGGTGTCCAGATAATCGGAACTGAGCACATAATAGGTTTGAATCTGTTCGGATTGCAAAGCATCATGCGCCATTTCTTCGCTTTCAAAGTGAAGCAAATTCACCCAGCTCGTATTGTCTGCTGTGGTATCCGGTCCCGTCAGTAAACCAGAATGATCTACATAACCGATCGGTTTTAGATTAAACTCCGAACGGACTAATAAGAAGATGACGAAAGCCATGACCAAAATGAATAACGGCAGGCTGAGCAGTGCAAACAAGAATCGTTTGCGAAACACGTGCCGGGCATACTCAAAGGTCATCACCTGCCAAATTTGGTTCATTCGCTTGACTCGGGCTCCTGGATTACTTGTATAAATATTTCATCCAGTGTCGGAATGGCAATCTCAAACCATTCCACCTGGATGTCGGCAGAAATCAGCTCGTTGAGGATTTCTTTTGGCGTGGTGTTTGGTGAAAGCGTTAAACGATAAGCTGCATTGTGTGATTCAACCTGCACAACCCCCTCCAGCGGCGGTAATTTCTCACCAGTACGAACGAAAATCGAGTTTCCAGCATACTGAGTGCGGATTGTGCTAATCTCTCCATGCAGCAATGTCTGACCATGATCGATCAACAAGATCCGGTCGCACAACTCTTCAACCTGGTGCATTTGGTGCGTGGACATGATAATCGCGACACCTTCTGCGCGCAAATCCCTCAGGATATCTTTGACCATTTTCGTGTTCACCGGATCTAAGCCGCTGAAGGGTTCGTCTACGATGACCAGCTCCGGTTTGTGAATCAGCGTGGCGATGATTTGTGCTTTCTGCTGCATACCCTTGCTGAGTTCCTTTATGGGTTTCCTGCGGTACGTGGTCAAGTTAAAACGCTCCAGGTAATCCAGCACCCTGGATCTCGCTTCTGATTTCGGGACACCTTTTAATGAAGCAAGATATACCAGGCATTTCTCCAGGTGCACATCCTGGTAAAGGCCACGCTCCTCCGGCATGTAGCCAATATTTGACAGTTTAGCTTCATTCATCGCTCCACCCAGAACAGCGATCTTGCCCCGGTCAGGTTTGAAGATATCCAACACCAGTCGGATGATGGTCGTCTTGCCTGCGCCGTTCGGTCCTAACAAACCAAAGATTTCCCCTTTAACCACATCGAAAGTGATATCATTGACCGCAATCACTTTCCCAAAGCTTTTTCGTACCCCTTGGATATCTACAACTGGTAAAGCTTTCATACACAACTCGACTTGAGGGTTCGGCTAAATGTAGCGCATTATACACTGGTTTCGAAGTGCTATAATTGCAACAAGAATCCTGTTTGGTGAGATATGTACAACTTCCAATGAAATCAATTTGCGTATATTGTGGTTCTTCAGACAAGGTCAATTCAGAATATATAACAGCAGCTCATAATTTTGGCGCAGTTATTGCTTCCCGCGGGGTCCAGCTGATCTACGGTGCTGGTAGTACCGGATTGATGGGTGCATTAGCCAATGGTTCACTTGAAAATGGGGGTGAGGTGATCGGCGTGCTGCCAAAAATATTCAACACCCCCAATCTAGCACACCAGGGATTAACCCGTCTTGAAATCGTTGAGGATATGCACCGGCGAAAAGCGCGCCTGGCAGAGCTGGCAGACGCATTTGTGGCTATGCCTGGAGGTTTTGGAACGCTGGAAGAGCTCTTTGAAATACTGACCTGGGCTCAAATCGGATTGCACCAGAAACCGGTGGGTCTGTTAAACATCCGCCAATACTTCAACCCGCTGATAGAAATGATTAACCAGGCCAATGCGGAGGGATTTATTTACCAGGAACACCAGGCTTTGTTTACCGCTGCAGATGATCCACATGTGCTGCTCGATGCCTTATCGAATCATAAGCCGCCACGCGATTTAGACCGCTGGCTTACCCGCGATGATTGATCCTCACCCACCAGCTCATAGATAAATTTACTGCTCAACCACCAGCGCCATCCAATCCCCCATTTGGTGTTTTTGTACCAGCCGCAAACCTGCCGTGTGGATAGCGGATTCCACTTCGGGAACCTGATCCTCTAAGATTCCAGACAGGATCAATTTTCCCTGCGCGGCGAGGATCTCACCCAGCCCTGTCTCGAGCAAACGGATAATCACAGGCGCAAGTATGTTTGCGACCACCAGCTGCGCACTTGAGATCGAATATTTACCAGCCTTGATCTCCCTTAAGGAACCGGTAAACAGCTCTAAGCGATCGTTCACTCCATTAATGGTCGCATTATGACGAGCTGCTTCCACTGCATTCGGGTCCAGGTCCACCCCCAAAACGGCGCTCACCCCGAGCTTCAGCGCGGCAATACTGAGGATGCCTGAACCACAGCCCACATCAATCATTTTCTGCGGGGGTGTACTGCGCTCATGCCCGGTAGTCCCCTCTGCATCCAGCAGATCTGCAATGATTTCCAGGCACATCTGGGTAGTCGGATGGGTTCCGGTTCCAAATGCCATCCCTGGATCAATCTTAATCGCTATCCGCTGATCAGTTTCCACATCCATCCAGATCGGGATGATGGTCAATTGATTACCAATTTGGATCGGTTGAAAATGCTCCTTCCAAACCTCTGACCAATCCAGGTTTGCAACCGGTCTGAACTGCATTTCAGGGACAGTTCTTATCTGGCCGAGATGCCACAGGGCTTCCTGCAGTTTTTGTTTAGTATCCTCCAGGTGTTCATCGCTTTGAAGATACCCGCACACCCGTAAAGGCCCTACTGCTCTACCCACACCGTTAGGTTCATCAGCAATTTGGGTGCTCTCGATCACGACCCCGCCAGAAACAAAACGCGCCAATACCTCTGAGACAGCTTCAGCCATCTCACCGTCAACTACTAAACTTGCCTCTACCCAGGCTTGTTCGTTCATAAAATAAAAGGGCGTAGTCTGGTAATCACTACGCCCCGGGTTATCTACCCGCTGATGGTTTCCTTCAACCAATCTAGAAAACCGCGTTCTTGGGGTCTCACCTCGCTGCCCAAGCTGGTAGCCAGTTCTTCAAAAATCTGGCGCTGATCACTGGTAAGGTGTTTTGGTACCATCACGTTAACCATTACCAGCTGGTCACCACGACCATTTCCTCGCAGGTGTGGTACTCCTTTACCACGCATGCGTAGCACGTTCCCAGGTTGAGTTCCGGTCGGGATTTTCAGTGTCGCATCACCATCTATGGTGGGTACCGGCACATCAGCTCCTAACGTCGCCTGGGCTACATTAATCTCCAGGTCCAATAGGATATCTCTTTCACGGCGGCGGAAATATTTATGGGATTTGACATTGATTATGATGTACAGATTCCCATTGGGTCCGCCGCTCGTGCCGGGTTGTCCTTCTCCCGCAAGCCGGATCTGGTTGCCATTATCTACACCAGCTGGAACCGTGACCACCTTCTTACGGGTTCGTCTTTCCAATCCGCGCCCGCTGCAATTGTTACAAGGTGATTCAATAGTTTTTCCAGAGCCATTGCACGTTGGGCAGGTTGTCACCTGAACCATTGAACCCAGTATGGTTTGCCGGGCTTGGCGAACTTCACCGCGACCATCACAGGTCGTGCATTTAATCGGAGATGTACCTGGTTCTGCCCGATTTCCATTACAGCGGCTGCAAACCTCGTCACGTGTAATTTCTATTTCTTCATCAACACCAAAAACGGCATCTTCGAAACTGAGATCCATCCGGTACTGCAAATCTGCCCCACGTCTGGGGACGTTGCGAGACTGGCTTGCACTGCGGCCAAAACCAAAGAACTCACCGAAGATATCCGCAAAATCAGAGAAATCTACTGTGAAGTCGGGTGTCCCGCCAGCTCCACGCACACCGGCATGCCCGTAGCGATCGTAGGCAGCCCTTCTTTCAGCATCTGACAAGACCGCATACGCCTCATTAATTTCCTTAAAGCGTTCTTCGGCATCGTCTGCATCATTCACATCGGGGTGATATTGGCGCGCAAGCCGGCGAAATGCCCCTTTGAGATCATCATTAGAGGCATCCCGCCCAACTCCTAGGACCTCGTAGTAATCACGCGAGGTCATTTTTTCTCATTCTTGAACGTCTATTCATTCCTGAATTCGCCATCCACGACGTCATCACCATCTTCCTCATCGGATTCGGCTTCAGATTCGGCTTCAGATTCTGCCTCAGGTCCAGCCTCGCCAGTTTGTTCAGCTGCGGGTCCACTTTGTTGGTATGCTGCAGCACCAATTTCCTGGACTGCACTCATCAAGGAATCTGTCGCCGCGCGGATTTCACTCGCATCTTCACTGGACTTTAACTCCCGAACTTTTACAGCTTCTGCCTCGACTTTCTCCTTCAACTCGGTGGGGATTTTATCACCCAGGTCTTTGATAGTTTTCTCTGCTGTGTAGACCGCGTTATCCGCCAGGTTGCGAGCTTCAATCAGCTCTTTACGATGCTTATCTTCCTCGGCATTCGCTTCAGCATCCTTGCGCATCTGTTCGACTTCGCTGTCGCTCAATCCAGATGAAGCTGTGATCGTAATATGCTGGCTGCGGTTGGTTGCCTTATCTAATGCGGTGACCTTCATGATTCCATTGGCATCGATATCGAAAGTCACTTCAACCTGGGGTACACCCCTCGGTGCGGGTGGGATCCCATCCAGGACAAACCTGCCCAGTGATTTATTATCACTTGCCATGGGGCGTTCTCCCTGGAGAACGTTAATCTCTACCTGTGGTTGGCTATCGCTGGCAGTAGAAAAAATCTGGCTTTTTTCGGTTGGAATGGTTGTGTTGCGTTCGATCAAAGGTGTTGCCACGCCGCCCAGGGTTTCAACAGACAGCGTTAATGGCGTGACATCCAGCAAGAGGATATCCTTGACATCCCCGCCAAGAACACCTGCCTGGATCGCAGCACCAATCGCTACCACTTCATCAGGATTTACACCCCGGTGGGGTTCTTTATCGAATAGTTTTCGTACTGCGTCCTGGACAGCTGGCATGCGGGTCATGCCGCCCACGAGGACCACTTCATCGATCGCAGAGACATCAAGATCGGCATCTTTGATCGCCTGTCGAACGGGTCCCAAGGAACGTTCGATCAGATCAGCGGTCAATTGTTCGAGCTTTGCCCGGGTGAATGTCATCACAAGATGCTTGGGCCCACTGGCATCAGCAGTCACGTATGGCAGATTTATCTCAGTCTGCATCATGGTGGAAAGTTCGATCTTGGCCTTTTCAGCGGCTTCCTTCAAGCGCTGGAGTGCCTGGCGATCATTTCGTAAATCAATACCACTATCTTTCTTGAACTCATCCGCGATAAATTCGATGATCCGTTGATCGAAATCATCTCCACCCAGGAAGGTATCTCCACTGGTGGAACGAACCTGGAAAACCCCTTCTCCTACATCTAGAACTGAGATATCGAAGGTGCCGCCTCCCAGATCGTAAACCGCGATTACTTCGTCGGCTTTCTTGTCGAGACCATATGCCAAGGAGGAGGCAGTAGGCTCGTTGATGATTCGTAAGACTTCCAAGCCAGCAATTTTCCCAGCATCTTTGGTCGCGTTTCGCTGGGCATCGTTGAAATAAGCCGGTACCGTGATCACTGCCTGGGAGACCGATTCCCCCAAGTATGCTTCAGCATCGGTGCGCAGTTTGCCCAAGATCATGGCCGAGATCTCTGGAGGTGAATATTCCTTGCCATCCAAGATCACGCGCACATCCCCATTGGGCGCTTCGGTCACCTTATAGGGCAGCCGTCCAACCGCTTTCTTTACTTCCGGGTCGTTAAACTTCCGACCCATATAACGTTTAATCGAGAACACGGTGTTCTCTGGATTTACGACAGACTGGTTTCGAGCCACGCGCCCAATCAAGCGTTCATGATTTTTATTTACCGCCACCACAGAAGGCACCAGTCGTTCACCTTCCGCTGAGGAGATGACAACAGGCTCGCCACCCTCCATGACTGCCACCACTGAGTTGGTTGTTCCCAGGTCAATTCCGATTATCTTTCCCATTGAATATTCCTCCGTTTATTCATCCAATTTCCGGTTCTTTAAATAATTTATGATGATAATTATTGTGCAATTCGTACTGAGGCAGGTCTGAGAACACGTTCCCCGATCAAATAACCATTACGGAGAACTTCAATAACTTGCCCGCTCTCAAATTCCTCATTCGGTTCTTGAGATATAGCCTCGTGCAGGTTTGGATCAAACTGCTGCCCTGCAACCTGCATCGTGACAACACCTTCTGACTCCAATGCAGCAAGGAATTTACGATAGACTAACTCTATCCCTTCTGCCCAGAAGGCACCTTCACCGTCCTCAGGTTGATTCTGCAAAGCGCGCTCAAGGTCATCTACGATTTCTAGATATTTCCGAATGATATTTCCAGAAATGTTGTCTTTGAGCTGCTGGTTTTCTCTTTCCTTACGCTTTTTATAATTCGCAAATTCCGCTCTTTCTCTCTGCCACCCATCCAGATACTCTTTTGAGTGTTGTTTCAGCAGATCGATCTCCTCTCTCAAGATTTCAGTCTCAGTAAGTTCAAAATCCTCCGAGGCAGTGATCTCTTCATCCTGCTCCAATTCTTGATCTTCAGGTTTTTCGCTTTGATCAACTTTTCCTTTGATCTCTTCAGCCATCTCGCCTCCGCGATAATTTGGTCAAACTAAATTT
>JALHTN010000086.1 GCA_022865865.1 Anaerolineales bacterium | reverse complement strand
GTCAGGCGCGGGAATGGCACACACATGCCATTTTCCATATTGATCGCTCCAATGCAGTTCGGTCCCACGAACTGGATCCCATATTCAGCAGCAACTTTGGAGATCTCATCCTCAAGCTGCTGTCCTTCAGCGGTGTATTCTCTGAAGCCAGCGGTTTCGATGATCGCCCAGCGGATGCCTTTTTTCCCACATTCCTCCAAAATCGTCGGCACCGTTTGAGCAGGAGTAAAAATCACTGCCAGGTCTACATGGTCTGGTATATCCCCCACCGCGCGGTAAATACGCCGGGTCTCGATCATACCTCCGCTGGGTCCGACAGCATAAACGATGCCGTTGAACCCATATTCCACTAGATTGGCGACAATATTGCGGCCTAAATTAGTTGGTTTTGCTGAGACCCCGATCACGGCTACAGAAGCTGGGTAGAAGATTTCACGCATATAAATTTCCTCGGTTGCATTTTTAGATGTTGGATGTATTGAGCGCGCAGTTTATCCATTTTATTAATCCATTAAATTATACTGGGGATAACCCAATCTGTAATCGGATCTTTACATGCATGTCTGATTCTCAAAACAATAATCTGCATGAGTGGAGGTATTGAATAAATTAGCCAGCTGGTAATAACCAGGATTACGCCTCCTGTTGGATGGCGGCAGGAACCTTTTCCCATATACAATGATCAGATTTTATTAAATATCCATGTAGTTTTTGCCAACAATGTAAAATATGAGAATGCATAAACGCATCAAATCGATTGATCAATATTCAAGAGGGAAAATGAAAAAGAAACTACCCCCCATCATTTTAGAGAAAAGAGATGCTCCTTGAAAATCAGGAGCTTCATTTTTCCCTCGTTGAATATTCTCTATCCCGAGCCAACCCACAGCAGATGTATATTACAATATGTCACGATTTTCCCAGATGCACCCCTGAAATCAAACTAGGGCTAACAATTAAGCAGAGCAGACAATTTTATGATTGAAATTATCGGTTTCGATGCCGACGATACCCTCTGGCATAACGAAATACTTTATCACCAGGCAAAAGTAGACCTTGGGCAAATCCTGGCGAACTACAGGAAACCGCAAGAGGTTCAAGCCTGGCTGGATCAAACCGAGGTCACGAATATCGCATATTATGGGTATGGGATCAAGAGCTTCACCCTCTCGATGATAGAAACTGCCACACATATTTCTGAGGGTCGCGTAACAGCAAAAGAGATCAACGAAATCATCACCATCGCCAAACAAATGCTCGCAGCGCCGGTTGATTTGGTGGATGGGGCTGAAGATACCCTAATTAAGTTGTCTTCAGAATACACGCTGATGTTAATCACAAAAGGGGATCAGTTTGAGCAAGAACGGAAGATCGAGGCATCTGGAATTGCTCATTACTTTCGCTATCTGGAAGTTGTAGGGGAGAAATCTGAAGCAAGCTTCAGCAAGATCATAGGACAGTACAATCTTGACCCTGCTCGATTTCTGATGGTGGGTAATTCGCTGCGCTCAGATATCTTGCCAGTGCTCAAGATCGGGGGGCAGGCTGTCTACATCCCGAATGAGCAGACCTGGTTTCATGAAAACGCCAGCCATGAAGAGATTGCACAATTTGAGTATGCGGAATTGGAGCGATTAATCGAGCTGCCTAATTACTTAGTGCGATCCAATAAGACAGGTGGATGATTCATATCTCTTTAGTTGCTAATTTCAGATGCAACTTTAGGTATTAAATTACCTTGTATGAACCCTTTCTATATTTTCGATTCTTAGAACTCTTAACGCGCTAATTCGTGAGGCAGACATGATATTATAAGGTCATCCACGCCAGCGATTATTCCCCTGCATTCGATTACCAAAGGATGATTTTTGGTATCCACTTCTCTCCTCACTACCAAGCTCTATATCCCCACTCCCCGAAAAAACCTCGTTGCACGTCCGCGCCTGATCGACACGCTAAACGGTGGACAAGATGGAAAACTAACGCTGATCTCTGCCCCAGCCGGATTTGGCAAAACAACTCTGCTTGCGGAATGGATCTGGAGCAGCGATAAATCCTTTTCCTGGTTATCTCTTGATGACGGTGATAACAATTTAAAACGATTTTTCACCTACTTGATCGCAGCCCTGCAGCAAATTGACGAATCCATCGGGGAAGGCATACTTCCCATTTTGGAAGCAACAAGTGACCCACCCATTGAACCGCTGATCACATTGCTGATAAATAATATTGTTTCAATTGAGAAAGAGTTTTCTTTTGTATTGGATGATTATCATCTCATTACGAACGAAGAGATTCACAATGCCATAAGCTTTTTACTCGAGCGTTTACCACCAAATGCCCACATCGTGATCAGCGGAAGAGTCGATCCACCCATTACCATCTCTCGCCTGCGTGCTCGCGATCAAATGACTGAAGTTCGTCCCAACGATCTGCGCTTCATTGAATCGGAAGGTAGGATCTTTCTCAATGATGTATCTGACTTAGATCTATCACCAGAAGATATAGCCGCATTATTATCTCGTACGGAGGGATGGATTACAGGTCTACAGCTCGCGGCATTATCTATGCAAGGCCGCAAAGATAAACAAGAATTCGTCGCAACATTTTCGGGGAGCCACCACTATATCATCGATTACCTAGTCGATGAAGTTGTGGCTCGCCAATCGGACGAGATCAGATCATTCGTGTACAGGACTTCCATATTGGACCGGTTTTGTGCCCCTCTTAGCGACGCAGTACTGGAAATATCAGACAGCAGGGGGATAATTCGTGACATCGACGAAGCCAATTTGTTCCTGGTTCCATTGGACGATGAACGCAGATGGTATCGCTATCATCACCTCTTCGCTGAATTCTTAATCCAGCGCCTCCAGGAGAGAGAACCAAAGGATATTCCCGAACTGCATCGCCGGGCTTCTGAATGGTTTGAAAATAATGACCTCATCGTAGAAGCTGTAAACCATTCATTGGTAGGTGAAGATTACGAGCGTGCAGCGCTGCTGGTAGAAAGCATCGGTCCAGACATGATGATGCAAAGCGAATTTGATCAACTGGAAAAATGGTTGGATGCAATGCCAAAAGAGCTTGTAGAGAATTGGCCCTGGCTTTGCATCATTCGAGCCTGGATGTACGATAGATGGGCCCAATTTGATATTGGTGAAAACTATTTGCTGCATGCTGAAGCTGTAGTAGACGGCAATACATCTTCACACACTGATGAGGAAGAAAAAATCATTCGAGGGCAAATTGCCGCAATCAGGGCTTTGTATGCAATTAAAAAGGGGCAAATTCCTCAATCAATTGAATATTCTAATCAGGCCTTGGATTATTTACCAGAGGGATACTTCAATCGCGGGGTGGCTTTTTATTCCCTTGGGTGGGCAAAATGTACTCAGGGAGATTTATCTAGCGCGATCCAAGAATTTCAAGAGGGGCGTAGAACTAGTCTGGCTGCCGGAAACCAGATTCTGGCACAGGTAATTATCCTGGATATTGGGGTAACTCAGATCCTCCAGGGTCATCTTCATCAGGCTGCTGAAACTTTGCGAGAAGCGATCCAATTTAAGTATGAAAAGAGTGAAATTAAAATACCTTATGCTGGTTCTGCGAGTGTCAATCTTGCTGATATTTTAAGGGAATGGAATGAATTGGATGCTGCCATGAACCATCTACAAGAAGCGCATGAGATTAGCATTCCTGCCAAACTGATGGATACAATTGCGATTGGCTATGCTTCTATGGCTCGGGTATATCTGGCTCAAGGTGACTTGGAATTAGCTGTCGAGGTTTGTGAAAAGGCAGAAAGGATGGTTAGAGATATTCCAGATTTAGAACCAGATACGAAAACAAAAACAATGGGTAGTCGTGTCTGGTTGTTGCTCGCGCAAAACAAATTCACCGAAGCTGCCAGGTTTGCGCAAGATAAAGGATTGAGCGCAGATGCTGAGATCAACTATTTTATCGATTTCAAGCATATCTTTTTTGCCCGAATTTTAATTTATTTAGGCCGTGAAAACTCTGCAGCCCAGGAGTTGATGGATGCGCACAGCATATTGGCCAAGATACTTGAACCGGCAAAACGAGTGGGATATATCAGCCAGATGATTGAAGCTCTAGCCCTTCAGGCTTTGGCTTTTGATGCACAAGGAAAACATGATCAAGCTTTGAATTCTTTGGAAGAATCGCTTTCTCTAGCCGAACCTGAAGGATATATCCGTACCTTTCTAGACGAAGGTGAACCAATGAAAAGTTTGATTCACCAAGCTGTTTCTCGAAAGATCTCAAAAGCATATGTCAGCAAATTGCTGGCAGCGTTCGAACCGGATAAGGCTAAAATGAAATCCTTTGCCCAATCGATTGTCGAACCACTCAGCAAACGCGAAATGGAAGTACTCCATTTGCTCTCAACCGAGCTCTCAGGACCAGAAATCGCACAGGAATTATCAATATCTCTGAACACCATGCGCACCCACACAAAAAGCATCTATAGCAAACTTAACGTCAACAACCGCCGGGCGGCCGTGCGAAAAGCAGATGAACTCGACCTGTTCTAATCCACCAATCCAATGAGTCTATCGTTATCGTCCAACCATTAGATCAAGCTTTTAATAATATTCGATACTTTATTGAAGAACTATCTTGACACAGCAATAATTCTATTGTACAATCATCGTATAATTACGATGAAAGGGTATTATGACTGAAGAAAGCATTCAAGTAATTCCAGAAGCCTGCTGCACTCTCGATATTTCCGGAGCGGAGCAGGATAGGTTGGTTGCCATGTTCAAGGCAATCAGCAACCTTATCCGCTTCGAGATCATGAAGTTCTTAGTAACCCATCCCGGCTGTATTACCGGGGACCTCGTCGATTACTTGCCCATTGCCCAGGCTACCGTCTCACAACACCTCAAGGTTTTACGCCTGGCTGGCTGGATCGAGGGTACTGTTGAAGGAACGGCTACCAGCTACTGCCTGAATGAAGGTAACATCGCCTGGTTTCGCCAAAGAGTGATTGAAATATTTTAAGATACAATTTTTTTAGTTTGTATTATCGTAATAATACGATATAAGGAGCTGAACATGATCAACCACATTCTTGCTGTTGCCCATTACATGATGGAAAGCTTTCTCCACACCTGGCCATATTTGCTGATCACTATCCCGATTGCCGTTGCTGTGAAGATGTCTGGCGCTTCAAAACACATCAACCGGGCTTTTACTGCTCGACCGGTCATAGCGATTATTCTGGCAACATTCGTGGGCGCTTTCAGCCCCTTATGTTCCTGTTCTGTCATCCCGGTAGTAGCTGCGCTGCTCATTGGCGGCGTTCCCCTCGCGCCAGTGATGTCCTTCTGGTTGGCCTCCCCCTCCATGGACCCGGAAATCTTTTTCCTTTCCGTAAGTACCCTGGGGTGGGAATTGGCTACCTGGCGACTGGCTGCTACATTAGTAATGAGCCTCGGAGGTGGATTTATCACCCATTTCGTAATCCGGCGGGGTTGGTTGGGGGAAAAGATCCTCCGTGGAGAACGCTCCACTCGAGTCAGAACATTGGGAGAAGTCCTGGTGGGTACTTGGCGATATGCTATTACCACCGTGGGTTCGATCTTGGCTCCAAAAACGGTAAGCGGATTGACCGTTTCTGGTGGGGCAATTGCCTTCACCCAAGACCTACCTTTGATCGGAGAGGAATCAAGATGTGGTTGTGCTGACTGCAATAATGAAGGAAATGATACATGTGAAGTCACTCAAACCAGTGGTAAAAATATCCCCCAAAAGAGTGCAACCCCATTCTGGAAGAGTTTGGCTGTAGAAACCTGGGCTGCCACCACGATGGTGATCAAGTTTATGATCCTGGCATGGTTCTTGGGCGCAATAATCTATCTATATGTACCTGAAACCTGGATAACGACCACTCTGGGAGGGGATAACCCCTGGGTAATAATAACGGCTGCCCTCTTGGGTATCCCGGTTTACACCAGTAACTTAACAGCGATGCCACTGGTCGGGGGTTTAATAGGGCATGGTATGAACCCAGCCGCGGCATTAGCTTTCCTCATCGCTGGTCCAACGACCACACTACCAGCCATGTCTGCTGTCTGGGGATTGGTAAATCGCAAAGTCTTCGCCTTTTATATTGGCTTTTCTCTGGTGGGCGCTATCGCATCAGGGTATATTTATAGTCTTACCTTGTAAGTCGAGAGAAACACGTAATCCCATCCCTAGCCCATCACGGAGCCCCGGCAAAAAGTCGGGGCTTTTGTCACTTAAATTTTGGACGTATAACCTACCCTGAACGATACAAATCACCACATTAACCACAATATGTGGTGATGACATCTCACCATATTAATTTGTATATTGTGGTCAGATTAAATAATCCAATCAAAAAGGAGAAGAACCCATGATATATGAATTCCTAGTACATGACCGAATTGATGAAGCTCTGCGTGAGGCTGAAAAAGGACGCTTGATAGAAATGGCAAAAAAGCCACGCGCAGATCGGACTGATCGGTTTCTAATTGTTTTCTTGTGCCGAGTTGGGTTAATTTCCACTTGCTAAGCTACAAGGACAATTCATAAACATGAAAAATCCAAGAGATCCAGTATGAAAAATTTCCGAAATTATCCTGAGCCAGAAATCTATGAGATTCGTATCCAAGGGCATCTACAGGACAGGTGGGCGGAATGGTTCTATGGGCTGACGCTCACCCGCGAGGATAATGGCAGCACAACGCTTTACGGTCCACTTCCCGACCAAACAGCACTACACAGTGTCCTGCAAAAGATAAGCAGCATGAATCTGAGGCTGATCTCGGTCAGCGAAAAAATACAAGAACCAGAAGATGAAAAGTGAATTACACGCGCAAGAGATTGGACTGGTTGTGGATTAGATGGAAAGGAGGCTTTCTATACGTGACGAAAAAGGAGAATATGGAGGCATAAATCTCTCTCAATTAATAATTGAAATCAACTAATCAAAGAATAGGAGACGAAACGATGACTACAGAACAAAAGTTTATGAATAATGTGGAACAATTGGGGTATATCAACGCAATTTATTTTGGTGGCGTCCTGATCTGGGCAGGAGTGGTCTTTGCTGCCGATAGCCTGGGCTATCTTCCCCAAATCGGTGATTCCTACGCCTGGAGCTGGATTTTCTTAGGTGCTGGATTAGCCGCACTGGTCGGCAATCTCATCCGTCAGGCCTCGTCAAGCATCTTGAATCCTTCTGGGTTTGACTACATTTTCAGCGCGGTGCTGCTGGCGATTGGTATCGGTGGCTTCACCTCACTGTATATCGCCCTGTCGCTGGTGCTCGTACTGGTAGGTGGGGCAATCCTGTTCAGTGTCATTTTTCGCACTAAGAATACTTCGTCATAAGAAGGAGATACAAGAAATGACAGCCGAACAAAAAACAAACCAAAGAGATCAGCCTGCTTTTGATATGACTGCCTGTATGGCGATGATGGAAAAGATGATGTCGGGACATTCGGAAGGGTGCGACTGCGAAGAGATGATGTCGCAGAT
>JALHTN010000626.1 GCA_022865865.1 Anaerolineales bacterium | reverse complement strand
TTTCTTCCAACAGCTCTGGAATTATTAGCTTAAACTTTAGCGGTCTACCTCCAATCAACGGTTTACCCGTCGTTGATACTGCTGTTAAAATTGGCGGATACGGAGCAACACCAACTCACCCCACCGGGACATCAACTCAATCTCCCACATCCGCACGGAAGCATTCCTGCGGGTGGAAATAATAATGGGAAAGTAAACGGACAAGACTTAATCGTCATTTCCCTCTGATACACTTTATATCCGGGGGTTTTTCCTTTATTGCCCCTATCTATTAGAAACTCAGTATTGACACTGACACTGTCACATTTAATTGATAGCCCCTTCAGGATGTACCCTAACAGGGCTTACCCTTGTCAGGTCCAGGTTGCAGACTCCCATGCCAAGACCGTGGGGATACGATGCGAGTCCTGCTGAGGTCATCAGTTCCACAAGAACCGTTCGACAGGCATGTCAAACGGTTCTTGTCTATGCTGCGTTTCGAAAACATGGGGAAATTGCAGGAATTGGGGGTTGAAATTGATAAAAACGAACTTGAATCCGGTGATTAGTGGTTCAAGTCCGATTTGTAGTTTATTCAATTTAAGGTTGTTGGTTCAAGTCCGATACCCAGTTTTCCATGATATCCAAGTAATTGATATTGAATCAAAGATATTCAGAATATCAAAACCGCTCAACAGAATTTCGTTGGCGGTTTGTTTGGTAAATATTTGCGTTTAGATGGAAAACTAAACCATCATTGATACCCTCCAAGCTCTAATTCAAAATAACTTTTTAGTTTTCTGTGCTTCTCTTGAGCGCTTCTCCCATGGCGATCATGCCGGCTTTGGTGTTGGTTTCCAGATCTTTGGCCTGTAATGAGACCAGCTTCAACATACTTACCTGGCTAATTGGGTTCAATCACCCTTTTCATAAAGTCCAGCAAGATCATAATCGCAATATCAAACTGCCCCGCCATCGTGAAATGATCTGCATTCGGAATAACAGCCAGTTCGGCCTTATTTACCATCCGGTACATCTCCAGGGACTGTTCCGGGGGACAAAACACATCTCGGTCACCGCACCAGAAAAGTACGGGATCGGTAATTTTCGCAAAGTCAGCCTGGGTATGTATGGGCGGCTCCCACCAAGCTTGGGAGGCCTGGGTTAGCAAGCTTTTCCAGTAGCCCGGCTCATGGAAAACATCGTGTTTTTCCTCTAGAGATCGAACAAATTCGGCATTCGTCTGAATCACTCGCTCGATATTCACAATTCCAGGACCTTCGAAACCCAAGGGACCTTGCATCATCTGGCGCCATTCAGCCGTCATGGAATTGAAAATTCCACCGATCATATAGCCTCGGACCAGGCTCGGGTAAGTCATTGCCATATGCAAAGCAGTTTGCCCACCGCCACTATATCCCACCAGCAGGGGGTTCTGCAACCCCAAAGCCTGGATGAACAGGGCAATATCTTCCGCCAACAAAGGGAAACTGAACTTCCCTGAAGGGTTATCCGTCCGGCCATGTCCACGACTGTCTGGCGTGAAGACCTGATAGCTCTTTGAGAGCGAGGGGATAACAGGCGCCCACATCTGGCAGGTTTCCAGTCCGCCATGGAGCAGGATAACAGGAATCCCTCCGCCATGTGTCTCATAATACATATTTAGCCCGTTGACCTGAAGGAAAATTCCTTGATCGGTTAATGATGGAGATTGTCCCATTTCAGTTTTCTACCCTTCTTTTGAGCGCTTCGCCCATCGCGATCATAGCAGGTTTTGAATCCGTTTCCAATTTTTTTGCCTGCAAAGGGACCAGTAAGCCATGGAAAATTTCCCGGTCGATGAATCGAACTTTGTGTTCGTTGATTGGCTCAATCTTGAATATATGCTCGCCTCTGAAAAGAAACGGGAGAATAACATGAAACTTCCATGAGAATTGGCGATTTGGTTCTACCATTGTTACCGAACAGTGTAAGTTCATCTCGCTCGACGCTGACCTAGCTGTTAAGTTGATTTTTTCACCGACCGTCAATTTTCCTTCGGCGCGGCATAGCAATGGATTCCATTCAGGATATTTTCCTAAATCCGTCAGGGTTTCCCAAACCTTTTCTGGTGTGGCTTGAATTTCGATTTCATTGCGGTTCTCTTTCATGATTATTCATTCCTTTCTTTTTACTTTTAGATGCCCGAGTTGGCGACCCTAGAACCTGAGGTGTTTATCTAAGCCGGGTTTCGCTGCTGTAAAATATCCTCCATGCGCTTCTGTACTGCAGGGTTATAATCAGGATAGGTTAGTATATAGAATCAAATCAGGAGCTTTCTTTTTTACCCTTCAATTCAGTTTCAATGTTCCTGGTAGCTGATAATCTGGTGTATTGATGATGGGTTGCTCAGCAATTACTCTTTGAATAATTGCGATATCATCAGGACCTATAGCCCAATCAACTTGTTTCAATTGGTCACGGGAAATGGGTGTTTCAGCTTGAGAATCTTTGTTTAGCACATCAAGCAATTTATTTGTATCGGAAACATGAACTCCGCAATAATCAAAAATTTTTCCGATTACGTGTTCAGGATCAGCTTTTAAATCTTCATAGCGGACAGGTAGAATTTTTTGCCCAGCATCCAGACGTTCTAAGCAGCGTTCCATATAATTTAGCCACATCAAACTGATCATCAAACCTGGACTGATTTCTTCCAAACTAACGAGATTGTAACAATCCAGTTTTTTTACCACCATCCTAGACCACATCCAAAAGCCTATCAACTGCTCCTGAGTAGGAGTTGTGTTGCCGCCAAAAGCACGTGCGAACGAATTTCCCCAAGGATCAACGTGCCGGTAGAGAAACAAACTTTTCGCTTGTGGAAATTGAGCATAGATCAGGTCAGCGATATCCAGCACAAAACTGCGAAACTTGATTACCCAAAAAGGTTGATGGCCATTCACCTGGTCTTTGCATGTCAAAAGCAAACAAGACCTAACCAACTTGCTGATCTCGGGATCATTGGTATTGGAAAAGTCGCGCATTTTCACTAATTGAGTGAATATATCAGGTTCAGACAGGCTGACTACGTCTTCTGCCTGACTGAAAGCTGAACTGGTCACTGTAGTGCCACAGCGCCCCATTGAATAGATCAAAATCATGCGTTTTTCATCAAACACAACTTGGTTAGCGAGTCGTTCCAGTGTCTCGTAAGAAATTTTTAACACATGGGTAGCATTCTCATACTGACTGATGTAATAGAACGGAGCCGCAAGGATATCGGCTGCATCAGGGATTTCAACGAAGACAGCTTGTTTGTTTTGCGGATCTAGACAATACAGCAAAATATTTGCGTTATCCAAAATTGTTTGGGCATCGACATAGCCTTTTTCTGCTAACCCGAAATCATCCATGGCTGCGATATCAAACGGCATCGATTTCTTCCGGGAAATAACATCAAGTACTTGTGCTTTCATTTTCACCTCCGGGTATTAATATTTATCTTCTTGTCAACGAGTCTACCTTCCAACCGTTTCCTAATCGTTTCCGCCAGCGTTTCCTCTGCGCTATAATCATGAAATGGACGCCTTGTATATCTCTGGTCTGGGTCCACTGCAGATAGCGTTGAACGACCAGCAAGTCGAAATCAAACGCCGCAAAGCCGTCGCCTTGCTCGTTTATCTCGCGGTTGAAGGGCGGTCACAATCCAGGGAGTTCCTATCAGGGTTATTCTGGCCGGAATACGAACAATCCAAGGCCTATGCCTACCTCCGGCGCACCTTATGGGAGATCAATAACGTCCTCGGAGATGGTTGGTTGGAGATCAGCAGGGAGTGGGTCGGCATTCCCTCTTTAACGAATTTCCAGATGGATGTTAACCAGTACCAGGCATTGCTTCGGGGGGTAAAAGACCACGATCATTCATTCGCGAACCCATGTGATCAATGCATCAGCCAATTAGAGACGGCCATCCGTCTCTACCGGGGGGATTTCTTGTCGGGGTTCAGCCTGAGCGCCTGTCCTCAATTCGATGACTGGCAGTTTATGCAATCCGAAATCATCCGGAGGACATTCCGTGAGAGCCTTCAAAATTTAGTAAATGGCCTGGACCAGCGTGGCAGAATCAGCGAGGCAATCCCATATGCCCAGCGTTGGTTGGCAATCGACAACCTGGATGAACATGCTCACCGCAGGTTGATGGCATTGTTTGCCAAAAACGGACAGATGCATGCAGCCCTGCGCCAGTTCGAGCTATGTCGGACTGTTTTAAAAACAGAACTCGACCTGGCACCTGAAATGGAAACTGCGAATCTTTACAACCAAATTCGAGAGAGTCGCTCTTCTTCGTCACCTGTGAAAACCGGGGGTAGTCAAATCCTGTTAACCGAAAGCAATCGAACTTCCTGGTTGGAACAAATCCTCTCGACCCCAGCCCGGGTTACCTTCAAAACCAACATACCGGTTCAATCAACCACATTCATCGGCCGGGAGATAGAAATAAGGGAGATTAGCGGGTTGCTTCATAACCCGGACTGCTGGCTGCTGACCCTCACCGGCATGGGCGGCATCGGTAAAACTCGCCTGGCCAACCAAGTCGGACAGAAGATCAGCGCTACCTTTCCTGACGGGGTCTATTTTGTATCTTTAGAAGGACTGAAAGGTATCTCTGCCCTGGTGCCCAAGATCGCAGAGACTCTCGGGCTTTCTTTATACCCTCAAGAGGGCTCCCTGGGTAGCCAGCTCAACTCGTTTTTACGAGAAAAAACACTGCTGATCATTTTTGACAATTTCGAGGCTTTCACTTCAGAAGCTGCCATACTGCACCAACTGCATGCCGAAGCAGCCAGCGTCAAATTCATGGTAACCTCCCGAGAGCGGCTCAAGATCTCAGGGGAATGGGTGTTCGAAGTTCAGGGGTTGGATTACCCCGAGTCGGATCCTAGGAAATTCGATGAAATCCTCCGTTACCCCGCTGTCGAACTGTTTGTTCATGCTTCCCAACGGACCTCGAGAAATTTTCAGGTCGATGAGGGCAATTATCGGGATATTGCTGCTATCACCCAGTTCGTGGAAGGTATGCCGCTAGGGCTGGAAATGGCAGCATCCTGGGTAAACACACTTTTCCCCTGGGAAATCCTGGTTGAAATACGCTTCAATCTTGATTTTTTGAAGACCGAAATGCAGGATATGCCAACCCGGCAGCGAAGCATGCGAGCCGTATTGGATTATTCCTGGAAATATCTCAATCTCTATGATCAATCTGCACTCGCCAGGTTATCCGTGTTTCAAGGGGGCTTCACCCGAGAAGCCGCTGAAAAAGTGACTGGAATTTCCCTATCGGACCTGAAGAGATTCATGGATTACTCCTTCATTCGCCAGAAAGGTTCAGGTGGATTCCAGATCCACGAACTGCTGCGTCAATACGCCCTCGAGAAAATATGCCAATCCCCTGTGGATTACAAAAATACAAGAGATCGACATGCGGCATATTATTGTGTAGCTTTAAGCCTGTGGGGAGATGGCTTGAAAGGACCTGATCAGGTTGAGCTGCTCCCTATCATACGGCAGGAAATCGATAATATCCAGGCAGCCTGGGTGTGGGTTACCCAAGGAAAGCAAATTCAGCAGATCAAAAGTGGGTTAGAAGGGCTGTGTTATTTCTACCTGCGTACCCTTCGCAATCAAGAAGGATTGAAAACCTGTCAGCTTGGTTTAACCGCTCTGGAAGGGGCAGAGGCTGAATGCGAAACAGAAATTCGTGCGAATTTGCTGGCCTGGAAAAGCATTTTTTGTTTGAATCTGGATGATCACAAGACTGCAGGGGAATCAATAGACTCTGCCTTGGAAATGATGCCTGGATTTGGGGGAAAACAAAATGATTTTACTCCTTTGTGGGCGCGATTGTTCATGACGAAAGCAATCGTTGAGAATTACCTTGGTAACCGGGAAGGTGCCGTTGAATATTATGATCGTGCTTTTGGGATTTACCGGCAGCTGCAAGATTTTTCCAGCTTCTCATATTTGATGCTGCGTGCCATCGACACGGGGGGAGTGACTTCAGAAAAAATTTACCAGTATCTATCCGAGGCCATTCACTTCAAAAGAAAATCTGGCGACTTATTCAATACGGCTTATTTGCTGTATATGTACTGTATGGTTGTGGCCTATCATTTAGGTCAGCCCGTTCAAGCAGCGGCTTTGATGCAGGAAAGCTGTGAAATCTTTGAGAAGTTAGGAGATCCACTCAGCAAAGAAATGTCACTCGTCGCAGTAGACCCAATTCTAAACACAAATGGCCGCTATGCAGAATTGCTTGAGGTCAGGGAAAAAAAGCTGGCTTATGCTCGAGAACGAGGCGATCGCCAGAACACCGGCATCTACCTAGCTGAGGTCGGGGAAACCCTTTGCCACCTAGGGAATTATCCTGCTGCCGAAAATCATTTCAAGGAGGCGTTAATTCATATTAAAGGCGGCACCCCCTACCAGTACGCTTACCGTTTATGTGGCTTAGGAGAGGTGCTGCTGGTACAGGGCCAAATCTCTGAAAGCCAGGAAATTTTTCAGGAAAGCATTAACGGCATGAAAATTGGCGAAAAGTGGGGACAGGGTAAGGTACTTGCTGGCTTGAGTGTTGCTACCTTCAAGATGGGTGAGCGGGAGAAAGCCTGGGAAATCATCCAACAGGCGTTGCAATACCATCACGATGGCCATTCCCATTATTTCACCCATTTTTCCCTGGGGGCATATGCCTATTTGTTATCTCAACATGGTGATTTGCTGACTGGGATAGAGATATACGCTATGTTAGAGCAACAAAAGTTTGTCCGTGAATCGCGCTGGTTCAACGACCTGTATCGGGATCCAATACATGCCTCAGCAATGAAGAATAACCCGAATGACATGACCACCAGTGAATCTGTTGGTAAAGAAATGAAACTGTGGAAAACATTAGAACAGATTATCCAACAGGTAAAAATGTGATTCTGAAAATGAATATGAAATCTGATAGTTTCCGGGGAAGTAAGCAACCCATTTTTCAGGGTTATGATTGAACAAAAATAGGTAACGCCAGCATCACTTGATTATTTTGAGCTCAATTCATAGGGAAGGGGGTGGTTCGGAACTGGTCACCTAAAAGGCTCCATTGCAGTATTTTATCTAGCTAGCATATGCGCAAGGGCTTGTACTGAGCTTGCCGAAGTGGGTTCTATTGCTTTTCCCCCACCCCAAACCCCTCCCCCGTAAACAGGGAAGGGGTAAATCCAGTATATTAACGAGCTAGAACAATTGCAAGAGCTGGCGCTGAGCATGTTTATATGGGTTCCCCGGATCTATTCAAAAGGAGCCAGAGTAAATATTCTGGCCCCTTTTCATTAACAAGGCGGTCTGCGCCCTGGTGAATATAAGATTATGGTCAATCTCTGTTAGTTAACTTCCTGTTTACTCGTAGCGCAAGGCCTCGACAGGCTCGAGCATCGAGGCGCGGTTGGCGGGGTACAGCCCAAAGAAGATGCCGATCGCAGCTGAGAAAATCACTGCCAGCAGGACCGCATTGAGTGAAATGATTGGTACGATGGGGGTACCGCTGCCGGCCGCAATCTGCTCAACGATCATGGAGAGCGTCCAGCCGAGCAAGATCCCGATAAAACCGCCCACGAGACTGAGCAGGGATGATTCGATCAGGAATTGGCTGAGGATATCGATGCGCCGGGCGCCGAGCGCCTTTCGCAAGCCGATCTCCCGGGTGCGTTCGACGACCGAGACCATCATGATATTCATAATTCCAATACCTCCCACCAGCAGCGAAATTGCAGCGATGCCGCCTAAAAAGATGGTCAGGACGCCGGTGATGGTGGAAGCCAGGTCGAGGAAATCCTGCTGGGAGAGGATCGAGAAATCTTCCTCACCGATCATGGTACGGTGACGGGAGCTCAAGATCTGGGAAATCTCCAGGGAGGCTTGCGGGACAGCATCCGAATCCACAGCCTGAACATAAATCACATCCACTTGATTAGGGGTAGAACGCTGCAGCAGACGGGTCTGGGCAGTGGTCATGGGCACCAGGATTTGATCGTCCTCGCTGCCCATTGCTGAACCGCCCTTCTCTTCCAATACACCGATCACGCGGAAGGGCTGGCCTTCGATGCGCACTTTTTCGCCAACCAATCCAGACTTACGCCCAAACAAGGCATCTGCGACCTCAGTGCCTATGATCACAACCGCGCTGCGTCCGGAAAGATCTGTGCTGGTGATAAATTCACCCTCTGAAAGCACTATATTGCGGACAGTTTCGTAATCAGGCGTAACGCCAACTAAGGAGGTGGATTTGTTTTCCCCTGCGAATTTCATTTCGACTCTACCGTTTAACACCGGTGCAACACCGTCGATCGAGGAAGCGGAAAATGGATCAGCCAACGCATTGGCATCTGATAAGGTTAGCGGTTTTGGATTGCTGACGTCTTCTGACCCACCACGGGTGACAAACAGCAGGTTAGTGCCTACACCCTGGATCTCACCCAGGATCGATTCCTGGGTACCGTTGCCGATGGCCAGCACGGCAATCACCGCCGCGACACCGATGATGATGCCCAGAACGGTCAACCCTGAGCGCATCTTGTTTGCCAGCAGACTCTCAGAAGCCTCGATAAAAGATTGCATATAATTCATGATCGGCTCCTATGCATCTGAAACCACGCCATCGCGAATATGGATGACGCGCTGGGTATGCTCGGCGATCTCCGGGTCGTGGGTAACGATAATTAAAGTTGTACCTTTTTCTTGGTTCAATTTCAACAGCAATTCCATGATCTCATCACCTGATTTTGAGTCCAGGTTGCCGGTGGGCTCATCCGCCATGACGATGGCAGGGTCATTGACCAATGCGCGGGCGATAGCCACGCGCTGCTGCTGACCGCCGGAGAGCTCATTGGGGCGATGACCGATGCGATCACCCAAGCCGACTTCTACCAAGGCTTCTTTGGCCAGCTCGCGCCGTTTTCTGCCATTCGGCGGACTGTAGCGCAGGGGTAGTTCAACATTGGTCAGGGCGGTCGAGCGGGGCAGCAAATTGAAGCTTTGAAAGACAAAGCCAACTTTGCGATTTCGGATAGTCGCTAATTGTTCATCCTTTAAATTGGCTATGCTCTCACCATCCAAACAGTAATCGCCGGATGTGGGCCGGTCAAGGCAGCCGAGGATGTTCATTAGCGTTGTTTTTCCGGAACCGGAAGGTCCCATGATGGAGACCACCTCGCCGCGGTTGATCTGAACTGATAGGCCG
>JALHTN010000625.1 GCA_022865865.1 Anaerolineales bacterium | reverse complement strand
GACCCATACACCTGTCCGGAAAGCATGCCCCATGGCATGGTTTTCCTGGCCGACATGCGGCCAATAAAGATCGCGAATCTCATAATTTCTATCGAAGGCAACCAGCAGGTTTCCATTCCCCAGGGGGATATCACGCGGCATGCAATTTTCTCCTTAATAATCTTGCTGAGAATTATAGTCCAAGTTTTTAAGCATAGACCTGGCTAAGAAAAGAAATAACCCCGGAGGGAGGAGGCTCCGGGGCTATAATCTTCACCCACAACTCCAAATCCAGTAGTTCGGGAGTGAATTCAAGTTTGGCTGGCAGGGGATTACTTCCACTTCTTCCCAGGCGAGCGGAAATTCCGTTTATTATCAACTCGCACTGGGACCAAGTTCTCTGACGATTTACGTGTGCGTGTGGACCGTTCGATAACAATTGTGCCTACGATTAGAATGAGTATTGAGATGCTTATCAACATGTTTATTTCCTCAAATTCCATAGTTACTTAAGAGTTTTATACTTCCTTGCATATATCGATGCTCTGTATGCTCAATATCTTACCCAGTGGTGGCAGGTTTTCATTCGAATATCTATGATGAACCCGGTAAGCCACCAACCAGCGTAAGATTTGGGTACCAAAATGCATCTAGTAAATGAATAAAGATTTTCAAGGAGAAAATAATGAATAACCTGATTCATGTCACAGATGTAGAATTTCAAGAAAAGGTACTCGAATCGCAATTACCGGTGGTGGTAGATTTTTGGGCACCTTGGTGCGGTCCCTGCCGGATGATCGCCCCGGTATTAGAAGAAATTGCTGAAGAAAATGATGGCAAAGTCCTGATTGCCAAGGTCAACACCGATGAAAACCCGCAGTGGGCGATGAATTTTGGCGTACAGGGTATCCCTACACTGCTGTTCATCGCTGGTGGTGAAGTCAAGGATCACCAGGTTGGTGCTGGACCAGCACCAGTATTAAAATCCAGGGTGGCTGACTTTCTAGAAGAGTCAGGAATTTTGGAAACTACTGTTGGGAACGGAAACGGAAACATTCAATGAGTGGATTGCGAATTGAGACCCGGGTCAGCGAAGATGGATCTTCGATTAATCAGCCCCATGCAACCAGGCGATCTTTTTGGACAGATCGCCTGGTTGCTGGGCGAGAATCTTTTTTAGATCTAATCACCAGTACCCAACCAGGCGTGATATTAAATGAGAGCGATACTGAACTGCCAGATAACCAGGCTGCGGGATCAGATCTCACCGCTGACCTAAAGCGCTTCATGGACATGACCAAGATCGAGGCGATTGACGAGCAAGGCTACAGTGTCGACTATAAGCGCCTTAAAGAAAGCCCGGCTTACCTTGAGTACCGGAAAAGCTGCTCGCCGCGTTTACGAGATTTCGATCCTAGAATCCTGTCTACTCGAGATGAAAAGTTAGCTTTCTGGATCAACCTGTATAACGCCCTTATCATGGACGGTGTGATCGCCAAAGAAGTTACAGAGAGTGTTGGTTCTAATCCTCTGGCCTTACTTGGGTTTTTCCGCCAAACTGCATATGATGTCGCTGGGCTGCGTATGAATGCAGATGATATCGAACATGGGATATTGCGGGGCAACCAGGGGCACCCAATGATCCCCGGACCACAATTTGCATCACAGGATGCACGTTTGGCCTGGATGGTTAATCCGGTTGATGTGCGCATTCATTTTGCCCTTAATTGTGCTGGTCGCTCCTGTCCACCAATCCAGGTCTACACGCCTGAAAAAATCGATCAGCAGCTCGATCTAGCAGCACGCAATTTCGTGGACGCGGATGTGCAGATCGATCAAGATCGGAACACGGCACAACTTTCGGCGATTTTCAATTGGTTTGGTAAGGATTTTGGGGGTCAGCAAGGGGTGATCAATTTCCTAATTGAACATCTCCCGCAGGGTGAGCGAAAAACCTGGTTATTGGAGCACCGGGATACGATCGCCTTCCAGTACAAAACCTATGATTGGGGATTGAATTCATCTCACATATCCGTAACAGGTTCATAAATTAATGGCACGTAAGAAAACAACATGCTGGGTAGTCTTGTATCCTTAGGAACTAAAATCTATAGTTTATAAAAGGAGAAAGATATGACTACCGCGACGATTGAGCAATCGAAATCATTCTCAACTGGTAAGACGATTGCAGCGGGCACTTTAGCCGGGTTGGCCGGCGGAATGCTCTTTGGGATGATGATGGCTATGATGGGCATGCTGCCCATGATAGGTATGCTTGTGCGCCAGGAAAGCTCTCTGGTTGGATTTATAGTGCACATGATGATCAGTGCTGGGCTGGGCGCCATCTATGGCCTGGTTGCTGGGCGGTTGCCGCTCACCACTTCCTATGCCTTATTGGGTGGAATTGCTTATGGTGTCATCTGGTGGGTACTGGGCGCCCTGATCATGATGCCCCTTATGCTGGGCATGAACCAGATGGTCCTGGTGATTGGAACAGATCAGTGGTTGAGCCTTGTTGGTCACATGGTTTATGGTGTTGTGACAGCATTGGTTTTTATTCCCCTGGTAAACCGGCTCTAATATTTTATAAATAACACTGAAACAAGAATACCGAGAAGGGTAGCAATTCAATCCCTTCCCGGTATTTTTTGATCTGTTATTAAGTTGTTGGTAATTTAGGCGGGTGAAGCCTGGAGAATTCGCAGCAGGGCTTCGAATTCTTCGCGACAGTCGGGACAAATTTCGATATGGTGCTTGACGAGCGGCATAAGTTCGGCAGAGTTCTCCCCGTGGTAAACCAATTCTGTATATTGGTCGAGGATGTGGTAAACGTCCTCGCAAGAAAACTCAACTTCTTGCGTGTTTTCAACCATTTGAATTAACTTTTGGAACGCTAGTGGCATTTGCATATCTTTCTCTTCTTTTGATGAGCCCAATCTCTTAACCAGGCTTTTGATTTTTTCGCTAAACTTCATTAATTGCCTCTACTCAATTTTAGACGCATTGTCAGGAAAAATCCTTACCCACCACCGAAAGCTGCCCATACATCCTCAGTGGTCAGACCTTCGTTAGCCAACCTCTTCTTGAGCCTTAAGCGTGCATCGTGCAGCAGTTTATATAAGGCATTGCGGTTCATATCCATTCGCCGGGCGACTTCTTCCAGGGGGACACCTTCAATGGCAGTTGCCACCATAGCCTGGCGCTGTTTTTCGGTCAGCTCTTCATTGATTATTCTGCCAATTCTCTGCATCATATCGCTTTGTTGGGAAAGCGTATCTGGATTTGGCGCGGGGTCGATCATCAGGCTTGGAAAAGATACCCCCTCCTCGTTTTCCTCAACCAGTGAATCAAGCGAGAAATCACGCCACCTGCGGCGGCGCAGCTCGGTTAAGGCGATTCTAACGGCAATTTTTTGCACCCAGGTTGTGAAGCGGCTGCGACCCTCAAAACTATCCAGGCGGTCCAATACCCGCAGCAGTGTATCCTGCGTGACCTCCTCTGCTAACGATTGGAATTGAGGATTGTCTGGAGATAAATAATTCGAAAGCGCGTAGGGTAAGCCGGAGATAATCGCGGCTCGCAAATCCCCCAAGGCAGCCTCTTTTTGGGCGCCTTCCGCTTTTATATCCGCTATCCATTCTTCGTTGGTTCTAGCAGCCATGAGAATGTTATTATAACGCGGTGTGTCCCGATATGCTAAGCGAGCCGGGGAAAATCAGGTAAGATATTGGGGATTGCTTACGTCAATAACTGGGATAAATATCCCCAACCAGATCAAGATTTATTATTGAGGAGCAGAAACAATGGTTCAAGCCACCTGGAATGAAGCAGTACTGGCGGAAAGTGATCAGACGATCATCGTCGAAGGTAATCATTACTTCCCCCCAGATGCGGTTAAGAAAGAATATTTCACAAAAAGTGAAAGCCACACAATGTGCGGCTGGAAGGGACTTGCCAGTTATTACGATGTACAGGTTGATGGAAAGACATATAGGAATGCAGCCTGGTACTATCCTTCTCCCCAGCCAGCTGCAAAAAAGATCAGCGGTTATATTGCTTTCTGGCACGGGGTGAAAGTGCGTGAGGAGTAGCAGATGCTGTCCTTGGGAGGTATTCCCGTTCTGTCCACATCGCAGATGGTGGAAGTTGATCGCTTAATGATCGAAGAATACCAAATAACCCTGATCCAGATGATGGAAAATGCGGGTCGCAACCTGGCGGAGCTGGCCAGACGTAAATTGGGTGGACAGGTTGCTGGGCGTTCCATAGCCATCCTCAGCGGCGCTGGCAACAATGGCGGTGGGGGCCTGGTGGCCGCCCGTCACCTGCACAATTGGGGTGCAGAGGTCAGCCTGGTACTGGCCTTCGATCCATCTCGATTAAAGGATGTGCCTGCCCACCAGTGGCGCATCTTGCATCAGATGGGAATCGACTCATTTGAGGAACCTGACTTAGAACAGACTGAATTGATCATTGACGCGCTGATCGGTTATGGTTTGAGCGGTGATCCACGCCCACCCGTTGCGGGATGGATCAACCAGGCAAATAATGCTGGCAGTCCAATCCTGGCCCTGGATGCACCTTCTGGGTTGGATACAACCAGTGGCCTTCCTGGAAAGCCATGTATCAAAGCTGCTGCTACCCTGACATTGGCTCTACCCAAGTCTGGTTTGTTAACTCCCCAGGCGAAAGATGTTGCTGGTGAACTCTATCTTGCGGATATCAGTGTGCCTCCTGAACTTTACAGGCATCTCAGTGTGGAGGTTCCCAATTTGTTTGAGGTTGATTCAATCCTAAAAATCAGCTGAAGGCGCATCAGCAGTGTTCATGATCAGAGAATACTTAAATGAGGTTGGTTGAATCAGGTTGGCAAATTCCACCCACTGGTCCCTGAATCTGGTAAACTATTTCGAAATATCAGGATGGACTATTTAAATGAAAAACCCGGCTTTCGCCGGGTTCGCTTATTAATCTATGGACTGTATATCTTCCTCCGGCCAATCTTGAGGTTTGCCTTGAAAAAGCTCTAAGTTGAGCTTATTGGCAACATATTGGGCCTTATCCCAGCTTTCGAAAGCCACTGGAATGGATTTCAATATATATGAGATTGGATAACCTTT
>JALHTN010000624.1 GCA_022865865.1 Anaerolineales bacterium | reverse complement strand
TTTTTGTAGAGGATGATCGTGTGTTCTGACTTGTCGGGATAGCCAAGCAGGGGGAAATCAATAATATAGATTCCTCAGACTGCCAAACTCAACCCCACATGTTCGGAAAACACAAAACAAACGAATAATAAACGCTCAGAAACGCACGTCTGCTAGACTGATAGCGTAATTGTAGATTGGTTTAGTACCTTAGATTGAATGGAGAAAAAAATGATAACTAGTAAAGTGAATACGAATAGTTTGAGAGAACTGATCTCCCAAAACAGCGACAACCTAACCAGTTTGGGTGATTTGGAAGATCTCACAGCGCATACCATCCGCCAAATACTTCAGCAATGGCTCGAGGAAAGCGAAGAGATTGTTCCTCAGCGTAAGACCAGATGCCGGCATTGTGGAAAATCTGCAAACTATTTCTCAAAACGAGTTGGTAATATCAGGACACAATTTGGCTCGATACGCTTTAGGCGAGCTTACTATATTTGTCCGCATTGCCACCAAAGCACCTGTCCATTGGATGAGAGGCTAAATCCAGTTGAAAGCTTAGCTAGATTACGAGCCAAAGTAGCTGCGGGACAGTCTCTTCCGGTTGCGGAGCTTGCCAAAGCTTGGGGTCTCGGCTCTCTGGATGCTAACCCACTAAAGCCGCAAACTGCTGAAGAAGGTCATTTGTCTGGCACTCATAAGGCAGGTTCGAAAAACGGAGCTTCAGCAACCAATCAATTAATCGCCATTTTCTGAATCTCGAACCATAACGGCCGACTGGGAAATCACTTGGTGAGTTAGGTATTATCGCAACAAAGGAGGATTCAATGAAGAGTCAGCGACCAAATCAACAGTTATTTGACCGTCTCGAGAGCAAGGTTCAGGAAAATCTATTAATGTGTGGGAACTGTGCTCAGACCACATTCCTTGTTCTCCAAGATGAGTTTGAACTGGATGGAGAAGCACTCCTTAAAGCCCTGACTCCGTTCCCTGGTATCGCTTTACGGGGTGAAACCTGTGGAGTGGTAACTGGAAGCCTGATGATTTTAGGGCTCATTTACGGCCGGGACAGGGAGCATCTCCATAACTGGCAGGCCTACCTTGATTCCCTTCCTGCTCCAAGAAAATTCTGCCGTCGCTTTGAGGATCAAGTAGGCAGCACCATGTGTGCAGATATCGTTGAATCACAATTCGGACGAAGATTCGACCTGGCGGACCCTGTGGAAGCCATGGAATGGATGAATTGTGGTGCCCTTGAGAAATGTAGCCAAATTATCAGCAGCGGTGTAAAAATTGCTGCGCAGATCATTTTGGAATCATAAGTGCAGCAGGTCCTGCTAATAGAAATTCCACACATACAGATCTGGTCCCGTCTCACAAGGTTTGAGTTCTCGTTGTGGATTGCTGTTGGGGTGCCAAGACAATTTTCTTTAGAGTGGTATGGGAAATATCGAAAGGAAATTGCTGGTGAGAATATATTAAACAGTCACCTCTACAAATCAGGTCCCAAGAATTAGCAATAGTGAATTAAACCGCCCTGTCCATTGACCAATGGCAAACCAGGATTACTGCAAAGGAAACACCGCCAGTACGAGCCAGCCGATGAACAACGCCCCGCCCAGCGCGAAGCTTACCCTCCAGCGGTAAGGTCCTGCCATTAGGGCATGCAATCCCAAAACCACTGGAAAGACGGGTAAAATCAGAATCAGAAAGCCTAATTCCGGATTGAGGCGCAGCGCCAGGAAAAGCCCACCGACGAGAACCAATGTATAGCCCAACCACCAAAGCGCCCTTCCCAACCGGCTGGTAGGCAGCACAGCCTGGGCAACCGCCATCATCCAAGGCAGGCTGAGCAGGACTCCCAAGGGCCATAAAATCAATCGTTTGGGGATGATTATCCAAGGCAGCCAGACATAATTGCCCAGCAATCCTAATCCAATCCATAAAGCTGCAAACACCATCACGCTGCCGAGTAGCGCAGGTCGTACAAATTGTCCTGGCATGCGACCCAGCAGAAGGAGACTTAGCGCCCCAGCCACAGCAAACCAAACCAACATATATCCACCCACCAGCAAACCCAACAGCTGGTTAAGGTCCAGACCAGCCTGTGAGAGCACATACAGGATGCCAGTCGCACCAAGAGCTCCCACGATCAATGCCCCGATTCGCCGCCCAACAGAAGTTATTATCTGTTCCTCAGATTGGTCATCCAGGCCGTTGATCAGTGGAGACAGAGACCAGAAGAACAGCAGAGTGCCTGTTAATCCCAATAAATACCACAGCATGCGCCGGTCAGTGTACTCTTCTGCTCCTGGTTGCGGACCAAAGACATCATCCAACCACTGCCGAGCAGATAGCTGGGCAGTTGGGGAGAACAAAATCGTGATATGCTCAACCCCTGGAATAACTTCCATTTTTCGAGCTGTCCCAGCTTGCGGATCACCACCTGGACCACCAGCCTGTTCGAGCAGCTGTTCTGCATTCCGTACAAAGCGTTGATCCAATCCTTCAGCTAAAAGCAGCAGGTTTCGTGGTAATTCCGCTGTGATTGTCCTGGTTACTGGCGATACGGCGATGGTGGCCATGGTTTCAGGGTGATTTACGCCAAAGGATAAAGCCATACCGCTGCCCATAGAATGCCCCAGGACTGCCGTTCGATCCACCGCAAAACCATTCTCCTGCGCGGCGTGTAAAGCGACTTCAGCATCTGCAACCAGCGTATCTCCATCCCGGTCTTCTGGCAGGGGTTTTGCATTACCCCCGTGACCAGCGAAGTCCCACAGGGCAACATTGTATCCAGCGTGAGCCAGGGTTAAAGCATACCCCCGCATGATCACCCTGGATCCAGCCACCCCATGCCCGATCAGCACCAGGGGCCGGTTAGATGCGCCTTCAATGCCAGGCGAGATCAAGGTAACCGGGATTTCTTCCACCTGAAGATGAGTGACCTCTAAACCACTATCCGCGGTCTCCAGCTGCCAGATTGAGACCAGGAACATCAGGAACCCTAAACCAGCAGCAATCCAGTGATAGGTTTTCATATTTTTCCCGATTCAATAATATTCAAGAATACGCTTACGAAGTTGAAAGCCGATATCAACTGCTGATGGTTATGAATCAGCTCAACGACGTAATGATTCTTGTTTGGATACATAATTGTATATCAGGATTACCTCCCGCGCATAGTTTTTTCTGACGTTGGGATCTTATTTGAATTCATTATTACAAACAACATACACAGGTTGACAATAATCTATTATAAATTCACAAGATAAGAATTACCCACACTGGGAAAATCTATCCGTGGACAAACGATCAATACCTGCACTAAAAAACTCTTGTTGAGCAGAAGAGGCCCCCGGGAAATTATTTATTGCTCCATCACCTCGAGTGGATTAACATTTCCCCCCAATTGTTTATCAAAAATATTTAAATGGGTATGGTAACCGCAATCGCGGTTTCGGCAGGAGCGTCCCTGCATATCCGTCGTTAATCCCAGGTTGCTTTCACGTCCAACCATCTGACCCCAGGCAATTTGCTCACCAACCGCAACCTTATATTTTCCGTGCAGCATCGTCACCCGGTAGATATCATTCTCGATCACCAGGGTTGGATTTCCATATTGATCGGTATATAGGTCTGCCACATAACCCGAGATAGGAGATTTGATAATTGATCCCTCACCTGCGGTAATATCGATCGCCATATGACCATATGAGAAACCGTGAGGTCCCTGAGTCAATGTGTACTGCTCATAAGGTGGGGAAATTCGCCGATCTTCACTCGGCAGAGTAATCACCTCCTGCCCAGATCCAACCTCTCCAGCAGCTGTTTGTGGCTCGGTTGCCAACTGGCTCTCAACCGCCTCAACGCCAATGGACAGGTCCCTGTTTTTGTCCCTGTATATCATCAGTCCCCCAAAGATAATCAACGAGAATGCAACCAGGGCAATGCCATCTATACCTTGCCGGATCTGAGGTTCTTGGTATGTAGTCATAATCCTCTTTGGAATTCTTATTATTGCCAAATCATCTGCTAACAAACTGTTCATTACTATGCATACTTGGTAAAACAGAACAATTGTTCTATTTTACCAAGTCCGTAAAATTTTGTCCAGGGTCACAATTTCACCAATCCAATAATTGCTGTTATCATTGAGCCTATTGTGTTCACCTACCTGCCAGGTTTAAATTCATGAATAAAGGGGTGCTTTCCGGGGTCGCTGCCTATTTGATTTGGGGTTTCTTCCCTATCTATTTAAAGTCCCTGCAGGTCGTGCCAGCCCTGCAGATCATGCTGCACCGTGTGGTGTGGGCTTTTATTTTCGTGCTGTTGTTGACCTTATTGCGCGGCAAATGGTCACAAATAAAGGATTCGCTCCGCAAGCCGCGCGTGATCTTGACCTATACATTGACCGCGGTTTTGCTATCTTTCAATTGGTTGGTCTATATCTATGGTATCAATAGCGGTCAGGTTGTCGAGACCAGCCTGGGATACTTTATCAATCCCTTATTAAGTGTTGCACTAGGCGTGGTCATCTTGCGGGAGCGACTCAGACCCATGCAGTGGCTGCCGGTTGGGTTGGCTGGTCTTGGTGTGCTCTACCTGACCCTGCAGTATGGTTCACTGCCCTGGATTGCCTTAGCCCTAGCTTTCTCTTTCGGTACGTATGGTTTGATTAAAAAGATCGCTCCTCTGGGCGCTGTGGATAGTCTCTTCATGGAGACCGGAATCATCTTCCTTCCAGCCCTGCTGTATCTCCTTTTTTCTGAAAACCAGGGAGGCGGAGCTTTTGGTCACTTTGGTTGGGAGATAACCATCCTGCTGGTATTTTCAGGAGTCGTCACAGCCCTTCCACTGCTGTTGTTTGGGCGTGCCGCGCGATCGATACCACTCAGCCTCTTGGGCATCCTGCAGTACATCGCACCGACAGTGCAATTCCTGCTGGGCATCTACCTCTATCAAGAGCCATTCACATTAACCCTGCTGGTTGGTTTTGCTATCATTTGGATTGCACTGTTGATTTTCACACTTGAAGGTATTTTCAACCATCGCAAACGAATTGCTCCATCCCCTGCACTATAGTTTGCGTCCAGTATATGAATTTCCGACCAGTCGATTACCAATCTTAGCAGTAAAAATCCTTCGATTATCTCAAATAAGTAGCCATACCAATCACGGGATGGATATATTCCAATTCTTACTTACCCACCCTGGTTTATAATTCTTTCTAGTTGTCAACAACGCTGAAGGAAGAAAACGGAGCTGACCAATGGGAAAAGATTGGCCTTCCATATTACGTCTCTTTCACGAAGAGCTTGGCTATACTGTCCGCACCGGAAAGCTGAGCTTGGGATACCAGCTGTTCTATATGGATTTAGCATCCTGGAAGCTGCGCTTAACCAGCCAGACACCCGTCATATGGGTCCAAACAAAAGATTTGGATGGGGTCACGTCGCAACATATGATGGAAAGCCTGGGTGATGTGCTGCGTGAGCGCAACCTGACTCGTCAGATCGTGCTGGTTATCATTGACGGCAACGCCTTCCCTTTATTCAGGCAC
>JALHTN010000623.1 GCA_022865865.1 Anaerolineales bacterium | reverse complement strand
TATGGCTATAATCTAACCCCGTTCATTCCAGACGTTGGGTGAATAGGTACACACCGCATGACGGTGGGGTTTCTTGAGTAAATCATGGCTATCTTTCCACAAACCTCTGCAATTAGAGCGCATAATGGATTATCTATCTCTCATTGAAAATCTTCCCTTAGGGGTTTTCCGGTTCGGGTGTGATCACCCCGGGAAAATCCTTTTGGCAAATCCAGAATTCCTGACTATTTTTGGTTATCAAGCATTTGATGATCTGAACGGTATTGAGATGAGAGATCATTTCCTCTCAGAGAGCGATTGGGATGATTTTTATAATGGAGTAGTATCCAACCAGCATGTTGGTGGTTTTGAAGTCCAACTCAGAGAAAGTGGTGGGTCGATTTTTTGGGCATCGATCAATGCCAGCCTGATCGATAATCCTGGTTCAGATGAAATTTGGATAGCTGGAACGGTTGAGGATATTGACGAGAGAAAATTTGAAGAGATGCGCAGCTACGCTCAAATGGAAATCTTAAGGCAGGCAAGTTTAACTTTGACCGCCAGCCTTGATTTGAAAGGCGTGCTGGACCGGATTGCCCAATGCGCGCTAGACTTGGTGCCAGGAATGAGAAATTGTCATATTTTCTTGTTTCATCCGGAAAACGGTCAGAACCTGGTTTTCGGCACTGCTCTTTGGGGGGATGGAAAGAAGAGTCAACCATTTTCGCAACCTCGTTCGAATGGATTGACGATGACTGTGGCACAAACTGGAGAACCAAAACTGGTTCCTGATATTCGATCTGATCCGATCTATACTGGTACACCAGTATCATGGACTGGTTCGATCATTGGTTTACCCTTGAAGATCGGTGAACGAGTTGTCGGAGTAATGAATGTATCACACACCGAACCAGGAGCATTAACCGAGTTGAATCTGCGGCTGCTGAGGTTATTAGGTGACCATGCTGCGATCGCGATTGAGAATGCACGCTTGTATGAAACTGTGGCGACCGAGGAACGTCATTTGAGCCTGGTTTATGATATCGGTAGGGAATTGGCACCTAGCCTGGATTCAGATGAGATTTTGGAACGAGCAACCAGATTGACCTGCGAAGCATTGGGTGGTGCTCTGGGGATGGTGTTTCTGTACATACCAGAGGAGAGCAAACTCAGGTGGCAGAAGGTTTACCAATCAACCCAACAAGATCAGCAATGTTTCGATATTCCCATGGATATTGAGATGGAAGAGGGACTGTTAGCCTGGGTAGCCAGAAACCACCAAGCTGTAAATATCCTCGATTTGACCGAAGATAACCGCACCAGTGATATCCCTGAGTGGTGTGATGGTATGCGTTCGATGCTTGGTTCTCCGATCATTCATGGGGAGCAGCTGATGGGAGTGTTTTGCTTATTCCATGATGAACCAGGTTTCTTTTCGGAAGATCATCTAGAATTGATCCAGGCCATCTGCCACCAGGTAGGAGTCGCCCTGAGCAATGTGGGTAGATACGAACAAGTACAGCACTTAGTGGAAATGCTTGAACGGGAACAACAACGCTTATTAAATCTAGTTGAACGACTTCCAGTAGGTGTCATTTTGCTGAATGAAGAGCATCATCCTGTGGTGGTCAACACTTATGGAAGCGAGATACTTGCTTATTTTGGTATAAAGGATAAGAACTCGGAATTGCATGGACTGGGGCCGTATTCGATATCAAACCTGATCCAATATTGTGAAGATCCTCAACCAGTGGAGATCTTGCTAGATGGATCTCAGCCGAAAATATTTGAAATTGAAACCCGCTCATTGGGTGGTGAACAGCCTCACTGGATACTCATGCTGCGGGATGTAACCCAAGAACGGCATAACCAATCACGCACCCAGATGCAGGACCGCCTGGCTACTGTGGGACAGTTAGCAGCGGGTATTGCCCATGATTTTAACAATATCATGGCGACCATCCTGGTCTATAGTGATCTGCTTCGAAAAGATCTGGTGATGAACCCCACCGGTTTAGAACAATTAGTGATCATCCAGCAGCAGGTTCAAAGAGCAGCAAGCCTTATCCGCCAGATCCTGGATTTCAGCCGCCAATCGGTAATGGAGCCTTCCTCGCTGGATCTGCTGCCCTTTTTCAAGGAATTTGATAAGCTTCTTGAAAGGGTCCTGCCAGAAACGATCCGGGTAGAATTGAAATTCCAACCTGGGAATTACCCAGTTCATGCAGATCCAACCCAGCTGCAGCAAGTCTTCATGAATTTAGCAATCAATGCCAGAGATGCAATGCCCAATGGAGGTATCTTGAGCTTTGATATCAACCATCTGATCTTAAAGACTGGTGATATACCGCCAAGCCCATATCTCCCCCATGGAGAGTGGATCGCCATAACAATTGGCGATACCGGGATTGGGATTCCTGTGGAGGCGATCCCGCATATCTTTGAACCGTTCTTCACCACAAAGCCGATTGGCGAGGGAACTGGATTAGGACTCGCACAAGCTTATGGGATTGTCAAACAGCATGGTGGTTATATCGATGTCCACAGTGAAATTGGTGAAGGAACGAGATTTGCGGTTTATTTACCTACCCTGCCGACCCAACAAATCGAGAAAGCGGATGTGTACTATTCTTCTCCACTTGAAGGTCATGGTCAAACGATCCTAGTCGTGGAAGATGATCCAATTACTCTCAATGCGATCCAAGATTTACTTGAAGCGCAGGAGTACCAAGTGCTGGCTGCCTCCAATGGGAATGAAGCGCTCCAGATTTTGGAATTTAATTCGGGGACCATAGACTTGCTGGTCAGCGATATGGTAATGCCAGAGATGGGTGGTTTAGAGCTGTTCAACCAAGTACACAATCGTTGGCCAGAAATTAGAACTTTGTTTGTAACTGGCCATCCGATGGGAGTGGAGCGACAATCCCTGCTCGAACAGAAGCAAATAACCTGGTTACAGAAGCCATTCTCTGTTCCAGAGTTCTTCTTCACGGTTGAAGAGATATTAGCTGCTGGTTAAATACCCCGGGCTTGTTTAATCATCGTGCCCGTTCAGGAGAACGATAGGGATATCGCGATGGGGGTGGGGGATAATATCAAGCGGTACCTGATATACCTTGGAGAGGTATTGTTGATTAATCACCTCTTTTGGCTTTCCAACTGCGAGAATATTTCCATCATCCAGTAATGCGATCCGATCGCTGAAAATACTCACCAAGTTTAAATCGTGAAGCGACATTAGAACAGCCAGGCCACGTTCCCTGGCCAAGCTGTGTACCAGATCGAGGATCGTGGCTTGGTGACGCAAATCCAGATGGGCAGTTGGCTCGTCCAGGAGCATGACTGGAGCATCCTGGGCAAGGGCGCGTGCAACCAGCACTAACTGCTGTTCACCGCCAGAAAGTTCATCGACCCGCCGGTTAGCAAGTTCGGAGAGTCGAGTTCGATCGATGGCCCATTGAACCTTCTCAATGTCGCCTGGACTTGGATTCCCTAACCATCCTAAATAGGGGGTACGGCCCATTAATACGGCATGCTGGACAGTATATTCTGGGGGAAGTTTACGAGCTTGGGGCACAACAGCCAACAACCTGGCTCGCTCAGCAATTGGTGTAACTGATAAATCTTCATCATCTACATGCACAGATCCAGATTGGATCGGGATGACACCGCTTATGGCGCGCATCATGGTCGTCTTTCCAGCGCCATTTGGACCAATTAAGGAGACAACTTCCCCTGTATTTACATCGAGGGATAGTTCATGGAGTATTTCAATCTCCCCGTAACTGACCGAGATCGAGCGAATTCTGAGCATATTGATAACTCGCTTATGTAATTAAAACTTCATCTCTCCACGTTGGAAGCGTCTGAGAATCCAGAGGAAAAAGGGTGCTCCAGCTAAGGCCGTGATCACTCCGACAGGGATCTCCTGAGGAGCGAGCAGTGTTCTGGCCAGTAAGTCGGCAATTAATAGCGTGGTTGCCCCAGCCAGGATTGACAGTGGTATAAGTTTGCGGTAATCAGGACCCCACAAAATTCTCACCATGTGTGGGACGATTAAACCGATAAAACCGATCACACCGGTAAAGGAGACTGCGGTAGCAGTGGCAAGAGAAGCTGCCAATATGATCAGTAATTTGATGCGCTCCACCGGTAAACCAAGCTGCTGGGCTTGTTCGTCACCAAATTGGAGCACATTCAAGGCATACCCAGCCGTGACAAGAATACCAAGACTAATTGCTATGTATGGCAGCGAGGCGATCACCGGAGCCCACCCGCTGATGGTCGATCCACCCAGCAGCCAGGAAATCGCTCGCCGGACTTCACCGACAGATTGCAGCATGATAAATGATGTCAGGGCTGAGGCAAAGGAGCCAACCGCAACACCTGCCAGGATTAGGTTTGTGATCGAGAGTGCGTTCCCGAACCTTGCCAACCGGTATACGATAATTACAGTGATGGCAGCTCCCACAAAAGCAGCGACAGGAATGGAGAAGTAACCAAGCAGATTGGCTGGCCAGCTGATCGACATGGCCAGGACCGCTCCCAACCCAGCACCAGAAGCAACGCCGATTAGATACGGGTCAGCCAGTGGATTCTGAAAGAGCCCCTGGTAGCCAGCACCGCTCGCCGCCAAGGCAGATCCAGCGATCGCAATCAAGATGGAGTGAGGTAGACGCAACTGAAGTACGATAGTTGTCATGGTCTCGGACACCAACTCGGGATCTGGTTGGAACGTGGAGGCTGCCGTGATAATCCGAATGATCGCGGCGGGAGGGATGTAAACTGCTCCAACCGCAACACTGAGGACCAGGGCGGAAAAAAGGAGGATCAGGTTCAGGAGGTACGGTCTTTTCATTTCATTTATCCCATAGATGAGGGATGATGATGCCAGATTTGAGAAACTGTCATCAATCAGTGAACAATTCTGGGTGCAGCAATTTTGCCAGCTGCTCTAAACCATCAACCAAGCGGGGGCCGGGGCGGCTGACCAGATTATCATCAAAAGCATATATCCTGTTATTGACCGTGGCACTGAGATTGCTCCACCCACTGCGCTCCTGGATCGATTCCGGGGTAGTCCCATAAGCAGCATCGCCTAATAAAATCACCTGCGGATCACGAACCAATATTTCTTCAATGGAAAGCTGCAGATACTGACCTTCGAGATCGGAGGCAATGTTCTCTCCACCAGATTGGGTGATCAAAGTATCAATGAAGGTGCTGGCACCCGCGGTCCAAGGGGCTGATGGATTTGTAGCATCCAATTCATAGAATACTGTGGGGATGTCTTCTGCAGTTGCGATAACAGTATCAACTGCTGCAACCCTGCTTCGTAGATGCTCTACTAAATCTTCTGTCGCTTGCAGGTGACCAGTTAGTTCCGCGACAGTGAGCAGGTTGACGTACATCTCATCTAATGAGGTTGGATTGGCCAGTAGAAAGACGGTCAAACCCAAATCTGAGAGTGCTTTGACTTGTTCTGGCGTGTTGATCTCGGCGGCCAGAACCAGATCGGGTTCCAGATCGACAATGGCTTCAAGGTTGTAATCTCCGAATCCACCGCCGACTGAGGGGAGATCAGCAGCCTGTTCTGGGAAATCGGAGAATTCATCCCTGCCGATGACCTGATCACCAGCACCAATTGAGAATAATATCTCCGTGTTCGAAGGAGCCAAGGATACCACTTTCTCCGCCGGTGCAGGCAGGATCACCTGACGATCCAAGCCATCCATGATTGTGATGGGTTCTTCTGTCGATTCGGGTGGCGGTGTATTCGTAGCTTCCAGTGTTGGCTCGAGTTGGGGTGTATTGGTCGCCTCCTCGGTTGGTTCAACAACTGTGGTATTGGTTGGTAGGGGCAGTTCTGTTGGGCTGAGATCTGCAGTGAGCTCAGCTTGTGAACAGGCTGAAAACAGGATTACAGGGATGAGAAACAAAACGATAAGTATTTTTGATGGGTTCTTGGATAGCATGGTTGACTCCTTTTTGGTTCTTTCTGGTATTGAACCTAAAAATTAAAATGCCCCTATCACAAGGGATAGGGGCAAGGGAAGTCTTCCAGTATTGCGTTCCCACCCTCTATCCACGAGGAGGTGGAAATCCCAACCCGGGCGGGCGTCCTGACTTGTCATACTGGTGATTTACCAGAATGACTTACAGTTGCGGGACAGTACCGGACTTTAACCGGCTTCGCCTTTAAACCTTCCCATCCGGGGGAAGAGGTACCCAAGCTGACATTTTATTCAATTGTAAATGAATTTTATGACAGACCAACCAATTGGTCAAGTAATTAGTAAAAATCATAAAGCTTACAATATGGATGGGAATAAGGTCCAGCACTTGACGGATTGAAATTTGGTTTTAGAATATTGTTGAACGTAGTCACAATAGAAAAAGGCAAACTTGTCGAAAGGCAAGGACGCAAAGTCACGGATCTAAGCTGCCTTCAAAGAGAAATCAATATTAAGCTTTGAAGATGGTATGACCGCCGGACTGCCTGTCAAGGACTCCAAGATTTCGCGATTACCCCCCAGGCAGTTCTGCATGGTGGGTTTTTTTATTATCGTTTTGGAAGCGACACCTTAAAAATTGTTTACTGGTATATCCGAGGTAGCAGTTGATGAATAAAAATTGTTCTAAAGCTATAAAAATGTGCACCAGCATGCTGATTATTTGTGGAATGATCATGTGGCCAATTTACGGAGATGTACAAAGTGCATCTTCCCCAGACGATGGGTCAACTGAGGCAGGGCAGGTAAAGATCTATTTTCCGATGTTAATTAATGTTAATGTGACAACTTACGGGTCGCAGCCATATACCGGGCCACCACCAGAGAATCCCACATGGCTCGATTATATTAACTATTTTCGCAGTTTAGCCGGGTTAGCTAAAGTACAAGATAATCCAGGCTGGAGCCAGGGAGATTGGCTGCATTCCCGCTACATGGTCAAAAACGATTACATTGGTCACAATGAGGATCCAGGCAACTCATGGTTCACAAGTGAAGGTGATTCAGCTGCCAGAACCAGCAACCTGCTGGCCAGCTCGAGACATACCGCTACGGATTTAGCTGCCATTGAAGGGTGGATCCAGGCGCCTTTTCATGGGGTGGGGATTCTAGATCCACAGCTCCAGCAAGTGGGATTCGGGAGCTTTCGCGAGCTGGATGGTGGATTCCAAATGAGCGCGGCGCTTGATGTTTTACGGGGATTGCAGGAGCTGCCAGATACAGTCCAGTACCCAATTGCGTGGCCTGGCGAAGGTGCTACCGTGCCAATAACCTCGCACACGGGTGAGTACCCCAATCCATTAAGCAGCTGTACGGGGTACAGCTCACCTGCTGGATTGCCCATCATTCTTCAAATTGGCGCAGGGGATAGAACTCCCCAGGTGACATCCCACTCCTTCAGACAAGGCGATCTTGAACTGCCTCATTGTGTGTTTGATGAAACCACATACAACAATCCAGATCGTTCTGCAGAATCATTAGGACGAGCGATCTTGAATTTTCGGGATGCAGTTGTATTGATACCAAAGGAACCATTAATTCCTGGAAATACCTATTTTGTATCCATCACAGTGAACGGTGAATCACACCAATGGTCATTTCTTACCGCGGATAGCATAAGTAAAACACAGTCGGCATTGACGGATTATGAATACGACTGGCAATTAAGCCTGCCTTGAGAGGAAAAAAGCCGTCTCAACTCGAGACGGCTTTGAAGAGGTATTTACCATTTTTCGATTGAATCGTCTGGAGAATTAATCTAGAAGCACCTGCCTTGATTCGACTCCCTCAAGATCGGCGACAATCACGCGCCGGCGTAAGTAGCTTAAAGTCTCTTCATTCCAGGTGGTGCAGGTAATCAGCGTTATCTGGGGGGTTTGTGAATCTTCAAGAATCGAAGTCTCATCTGGGTAAACCAGCACCTGTTCTCGCACAATATATGTATAAATGAAATTGTCGTCCTGGAGGATCACCTGGTCTCCAGGATTCAGCTTCGATAGATATCTGAAGGGTCCATTGCTGCCATTCCGCACAGTAACATGTCCAGCTAAGATGAGATTATTTACTGAGGTTTGGTTGGGGATATTTCCTAATAGAGCAACATCTTGCCCCAATGTGGTCAGATCCCAGGATAGTTCCGAGTAAGGTTTCGCGACCACGGAAGCATTGATCTTCAGGGTTGGGATAACAATCTGATCGAACGTTATTAAAGATTGAATTGATATTTTGAGTTTCTGGCGTGGCTTGACTGCAGACGCGTTAGACTCTGCGATCTCACGTGCACCTGGCGGATCAGGCTGAGTCTGATCTTCCTGTTGGGGAGGATCTTGCTCCATGTTCCCAGACCCCAGCGGTTGTTCGATAGGCTTGAGGGGAGCTGCTTCAATCAGCTCCGCACTGGTCAGGCTAGCCGCAGGTGCGGAGTTGATCGGCTGCTCGCGATCAGAAGCTTTCCACAATGACATCCCGAATAGAAACAGGATGAATATTATCCCAATTTTGCGCATAACAAGATTTTTCTCTTTATTTCTTGATTCTGGCAGTCCTGAACGTTCGGAATAAGATCACCCCAATCAAGAAGATCATTGAAAGCGCGAAGAACCATTGGATCCCTTGTGCGGGATCGATGGGGAACTC
>JALHTN010000622.1 GCA_022865865.1 Anaerolineales bacterium | reverse complement strand
CGGATAATTTCGATAACTTCATGAGCTTCATGATTGCAGCCATCGATGCCATCCTGGTCTCCCAGAATGTCGCCCTGGCAGCCGAATCAGAAGGCCTGGGAATCTGCTACCTGGGCAGCACATTTTCAAACTGCAACCAGGTCGGGCGGATTTTGGAGCTGCCAAACAATGTCGTCCCAGTAGCCGGCTTCACCCTGGGCTACGCCAACGAAGACCCAGCCCTGCGAGATCGTCTCCCGCTAGATGGTTTAGTGCACTACGATACGTACCATGATTACAGCGACGAAAAAATCTCGGAAATTTATCGCGAAAGGGAAGTCAAGGGTTGGGAGCGCTATATGAGCTACCCGCGGCTGCGCAAACTGATCACCGACTCCGGGGTTGAGAATCTGGCCCAGATTTACACCGAGGTGAAGTATTCGCGAGGCTCACACCAGGAGTTTTCCAGGAATGTTTTAAACTACCTGAAAGCACAGGATTTCATGAATTGAGCTTCCCAATTTTGAGAACCACCTTAGTCCTTCTCTCTTGGAACTGGGGAAGATATCCCACAAACGCCTTAAAGGAGAACCTATTTCTTCCGGAGGAAAATGCCACTTGACCAATATAATCCTTTCCGAGACACGCTACACTGATCAGGAGTTTAAGGATCTGCACCTGGATGGCATCCAGATCAACTCAAGCGATTTTGTCGACTGCACATTTTCCGATTGCTCCTTCGTTGAGTCTGGATTTAAGAAGTGCAGATTCGTTAATTGTGATTTCAAGCGCTGCGACCTGAGCCTGACCAGGGTTCCGGAAAGCATATTTAACTCTACAAGTTTCGAGGATTCAAAAATTATCGGGGTCAACTGGGCTCAGGCTGACTGGTCCATCTCCGAACTTGGCAAACCAATCAGCTTCCTCAAATCTGCGATCAGTCACAGCACATTCATCGGACTCAGCCTGAAAGGCATCCAGGTAGTAGATTGTGCTGCAGTGGATGTCGACTACCGCGAGGCCGATCTTTCGCGGGCTGATTTTTCCGGAAGTGACCTATCCGCAAGCCTGTTTATGCACACCAATCTTAGTGAAGCAAATTTGAGCCGGGCTCGCAACTATGCGATTGATCCGGGTCTCAACGAGCTGAAGGAAGCAAAATTTTCACTGCCCGAAGCGATGTCTTTACTCTACAGCATGAATATCATCCTGACCGACAGGGAAAACGAAGCATAATCTCAATATCCAATCGATTGGATACTAGAAAATCAATTAACTTCTGAGTTGGGGATGAGATCAATCGGGAATTTCGCCCCGTACCGGTTGATCAGGGATTTTCAGCCAGTTTTCGATCTGGTGCTCCATATAGAAGCCAATTTCTGGTGAATCTAGGTTGGATAGCAGATCCTTCTTACGCCCATCTTTTAATATTACGCTCAACTGATATGTTGAGCCGCTATTTTGCTTTCCGGGTTTTTCCTTGCAGTAGAGCTGTTTTACCTGGGTAACCGGCACACGCAAATTGCCCAACCACGGCAGTGGTCCATGACTGACCGAGAATGCGTCCCGGTCGATGACTACCTGGCTGCGGTTGAAAAAACCAGCCAGGGTCGAGTAAGTCAAACCCAGACCTACTGCCAAGTGGGCGATGGGAAAAACGATAAAGATCCAAGGGGCTCCAGTGGTAAATGCCATGCTGTACCAGAAGCACAAGAAGCCATCCCAGGCCACACAGAAAAAAGCCAGGGGAAGGTATTTGAGCGAGAACCAACGCCAGGAAAGCTCCAGTCGGTCACCGTGCTTCTGGAAGGTGACTGCTCTCGGGCGTGGTCTTAATGATGGCGATCCCTCGTCCGATAGCTCTGGAGATGAATCTGGTTCCTTTATTGTTCCAAGCACCGCGGCAGGGGTTCTACCAGACGTGGGATCCGGGAGGCGGAAGGTGTGCTGGTTGCCGCAATACTCACAGATCAAGATCTCCGTATCAGCAGAAAACTTTGTACGCCCACCACAAGATGGACAATCCAGGGTAATGATTTCGACCATTTTTTATGCTCTCGCTAGGATAAAGCAGTGAGTCATAGTATAGAGG
>JALHTN010000085.1 GCA_022865865.1 Anaerolineales bacterium | reverse complement strand
GCAGCTTAAAAGTTGGCGATCCGGTAGCGCTCACGGGCGTGATGCTTACCGGACGCGATGTTGTTCATAAATGGATGATTGAAACGTTTATTAAAAATGTGCGAGAACCTCTGGGTGATGACCAGGTAGTTTACGAGGCTATCAAACCACTTCTTGACGGCGGGATCATATATCATTGTGGACCTGTCGTTTCAGGACTGGAAACCGCTGATTACGCGTTTGTGGCTGCCGGTCCCACCACCAGCATACGAGAAGAGCCCTACCAGGGCGACGTGATGGACCATTTCAATATCAAGGGGGTGATCGGTAAAGGCGGGATGGGATCAAAAACGCTGCAAGCCTGCCATGAAGTACCTGGAGTCTATCTTCACGCCATTGGTGGAGCTGCTTCTCTAATCGCCCAATCTGTGCAGCGTGTCCTGGGGGTTTATAAGCTTGATTACGGTGTTCCTGAAGCCATCTGGGTCATCGAGGTCAAAGATTTCCCTGCTGTGGTCACCATGGACGCCCACGGGAACAGCCTGCATGCACAGGTGGAAGACAGCTCCAAATTGGTTCTGGATGGTTTGCTGGCAGTCTCATAATTGGGATATATTCAAATCACAGGTTCACGACTTTTCATGGTGGTGTAGTCTTTCATTAATGAATTTTAACTGCAACTAGGCGGCAATATTATGGTGAATATGGCTGATCTGATACCGCGAATGAGCCGCCTTGAACATTTTAAAAACCTTTCTTATTCCGAACTCAAAACCATTATTGAAATTGGTTAAATCCACCGCTTTGCGGCTGGCACTCGGATTTTCCTCGAGGGGGAATCCTGCTCTGGATTGTATGTCTTGCTCTCCGGTCAGGTTCATTTGTACAAGAATGGACCTCAAGGTCAAGAGAATATTATTGCTGTTATTAAACCAGTGATCATGTTTAATGAAGTGGCAGTTCTGGATGGGGAGTCAAATCCGGTTACCGCTGTACCGTTTAAAGACAGCACAATCTGGAGGGCCAGTAGTGAGCGCTTCAATCTCATCATGGAGCGATATCCTAAGATTGCGCTTGGTTTGCTGCCAATTCTCGCAGCTCGCAACCGTTTGCTGATTTCTTAGTATGAAGACCTGTCCTTCTTAAGCGTGCGTGCTGGTATGGCTAAGCTGCTTCTGGAGCTGAGTGTATTTGGAGGTAGTTCGATAAATCGCCGTGAATATTCGATCAACGATATGGCTGCTAGGGTGGCTACGGTTCCGGAGGCAGTTAGTCGCACGCTCAGTTTATTCAGAGAAAATGGATGGGTTACTAGCTCTCGGACGGAGATCGTTGTTATCCGGACAGAAGAATTAGCAGGGGTTGCTCAACTCGATTCAGACTTTGTCTTGTCTGGTTAGCAATCCGTTCTAATAACTCCCGCTTTATCAATTAGTTGCATAAGAATTAATCATGCAACAAGCTCCCAGAACGGGGTTGGTTGTATTCTTATCCTGATGGAATTATTCAATTTGACAAAAGTCAATGACGATTTGTCAAATTTGTGATATTTTTTACAAAGACCTCCAACTCGTAGTGAGGAGAATTGCGTTAATAATTTATACTTTTGGACGCCCGGCACAAATGATGAGGATCACTTCAACCCTAACTAAATTGTGAGGTAAGTGAATTGTTGGAAATCTATTGAATCTGCGGTATTATTAGGCAATTGTTGAACTAACTATGGAAATTATTCGTTACAAGTTTCGCAGCTATTGGACGCTCATCAAGAGCCTGCAGACTATATTGTTGTTGATCACCGGTCTGGCAGGATTTATGAGTTCTCGGTGCCCGTGGTTGAATCTATTGACCACCGTTTCTGTCGCGGGGAGTTTATTCTTGGCGATTAGCGGGAGTACCGTGCTCAATATGTGGTATGACCGTGATATTGATGCTAAGATGGAACGCACACGTAAGCGCCCATTATCTTCAGGTGATGTCCCTGCGCGGGAAGCCTTGATCCTGGGGTTGGTTCTGTCAGTGTTGGGGGTTGGCTGGGCATTGTCGATGGATCTGCTGTACGGCACGATTGTGTTTGCGGGGTTGTTCTTTGATGTTGTCATTTACACCATTTGGTTGAAGCGTCGCACCGCCTGGTCGATTTTAGGGGGAGGGCTTGCTGGCGGAATGCCTGTGTTGGCAGGTCGTGCCCTGGGTGTAGGTTATATCGATTGGGTTGGGATCATGCTGGCTTTGGCAGTCTTGTTTTGGATCCCAACACATATTCTCACTTTTAGCTTGCGCTACCGGGATGATTATGAGCGAGCCGGGATCCCTACATTTCCTTCAACATATGGGGCTGAGATAACACGCCGCGTTATTGCGATATCCAGTGTGCTAGCCTCAATCTCCATGGCGCTGGGGTCGCTTGGTGTGGGGATGACTATCGGTTATATGCGTTTGATCATCGTTTTGTCTGCTGGCCTGCTTGTGCTGGCTGCAGGTACTTTTATACGACCATCAGACCGTTTGAATTTTGGGTTGTTTAAATTCGCCTCGCTGTATATGCTGAGCATCATGTTGCTCCTTGCAGCTGAGGCGTTTTAATGAAAGAAATTTCCACTCTCGATCGGATCCTATTAATTCTAACAGCCCTGCTATCAGCCCATCAGGTAGTGATCGGCATTGATGGATTGGGAACTCTTGCAGTGGCGAGCTATACTGTCGCCTTTGGAGTATTGCTGATCGCCTGTCTTTTGTTGGTGATCTTCGGTTTTGAAATCTTGGATAGTTCGCTGGTATTAATTGTATCAACCATCATCCCGGTTTCGCTCTCCCTCGGCCTGGTTGCGGAACATCTACCAACCGTCACAAGTGCTTATCTGTTTTTTTCCATTCTCGGCGTAATTACAGTCGCTGTTACCCGTTATGTTTTCGCTGGGCGCATCGCTACCGTGGTTTTGATCATAGTTCATGGGGTTGCAGGCGTGATTATCTTCCTTTTGCCGATAATTCTCAGCCTGCGTGGTGAGATGCCGATGGGTTATGCGTTCGTTGGGATTGGCGGGGCTTTGATGGGACTCGGCGGGTTGCTGTTGTCTTTTCTCAAAACTGGTCGACCGATTCTATCGAGGGAAACCATCCTGAGAATCTTGCCCGGCTTGTTATTCTTAACGACGTTGTCATTCACTGTTGGTTTTATATTTGCTTGATGGGCTGGCATAATCCCACCCTCAGTTTCTGATTTAGTTCCCGAAACAACTTTATAGATAAGGGGCTGCTTACCCGGTTCAATGAAAGCATTTACTTTC